>ONJE01000055.1 GCA_900318045.1 uncultured Eubacteriales bacterium | reverse complement strand
GTTTTCTTGATTTACCGCCAGTAAACCTGCGAAATCTGCATCAGCGCCTGACAGAAAATTCACTCGCCAGCCGACCACCTTAATTGTGCGGTATTTCCTAAAGGAACTACCGCACAATATGTCGGCATTCTGTTGCTGTCAAAGAATTCCGATCAGCGCGTCAACATCCCCGTCGCTCGTCGCCCAGCTGGTGGCGAGGCGCATCACCACGCGCCCGTCGGGCAGGTTCTCCCAAAAGCCCATCTCCACCTTCTCGGAGAGGGCTTTTGCCTTTTCCGGGTCCAGTGTGACGAAGATCTGGTTCGTGGGGGCGACGAAGGCCTGATTATACCCCTTCTCCACCAACGCGGCGCGGATGCAGTCGGCGGCGGCGATAGCCGTTTTGCCGATGGCGTCATACAGCCCGTCGGTGAACAGCGCGTCGAACTGGATGCCGGCGATCCGCCCCTTGGCCAGCAGCGCCCCGTGCTGCTTGACGATGGTGAAGAAGTGGGGCGCGGTGCCGCGCTTCGGAAATACCACCGCCTCGCCCAGCAGCGCCCCGCACTTGGTGCCGCCAATGTAGAAGGCGTCGCACAGCCGGGCGAGGTCGGGGAGGGTCACGTCGTTGACAGGGGTCGCCAGGGCGTAGGCCAGCCGCGCGCCGTCCACGTACAGGCGCATGTCCGCGTCGCGGCAGACCGCGCTGATGGCCTCCAGCTCCTTCAGGGAATACAGCGTGCCGTACTCGGTGGGCTGGGAGAGGTACACCATGCCGGGCATGACCGTGTGCGCCCGGTTGTCGTCCTTTTGATACGTCTCGACGCAGCAGGCGATGGTTTCGGCGCACAGCTTGCCGTCCCTCTGGGGCAGCGTCAGCACCTTGTGGCCACCGAATTCGATGGCCCCGGCCTCGTGCACGGCGATGTGGCCGGTCTCGGCAGCCACCACCCCCTGCCAGGGGCGCAACAGCGCGTCGATCACCGTGGCGTTGGTCTGTGTGCCGCCGACGAGGAAATATACGGCAGCCTCCGGGGCGTTGCAGGCGGCGCGTATCTTTTCCCGCGCACGCTCGGAGTATTCGTCCAGTCCGTAGCCCGCGGTGTGTTCCATATTGGTCTCCGCCAGCCGTTTCATTATGGCGGGGTGGGCCCCCTCCATGTAGTCGGAGGCGAAGAACAGTTTATCGGGCATGATATGATACCTCCAGCATAAAGCAAGATTGTGGCGGCGAGTTGCCGACGCTGCAGAGGCGCCGAAACGGCGCCTCTGCATGATTATTATGTCAATTTCAGATCGTTACCCCGGCCTTTTCCAGAATGGTCGGCACGTTCTTCTCCGCGCCGATGGCCATGATGTGCACGCCGTCGCAGATGCCCTCGGCCTTGATCTTGGCGATCATTTCGGCGGCCATTTCGATGCCCAGCCTGGCAGGCAGGCCCTTGACGCCCTTCTCCTTGCCCTCGGCGGCGGCCGCGGCCAGGCGGTCGATCATGTCCTGGGGCACGGCGATGCCGGGCACGTTTTCATTCATGTACCTGGCCATGCCGGCGGCCTTCAGCGGGATGATGCCCGCCATGATGTGGGCCTTGATGCCAGCCTTGTCCACGGCGTCCATGAACCGCTTCAGGGAATCCAGGTCGAAGATGCCCTGGGTCTGGATGTACTTCGCGCCGGCGTCCACCTTCTGGCGCAGCTTGTTGATCTGCAAGATCTGGGGCTCATACACCGGGGTCACCGCCGCGCCCTTGTAGAAGGTGGGGGTGGAGGCCAGGTCGTTTCCGCCGCAGTCCTTGCCGGTGGCTTCCATCGTGGACAGCATCCGCAGTATGCCCACGGAATCCAGGTCGTACACGGGCTTGGAGGCCTTGCAGTCGCCCACCATGGTGTGGTCGCCGGTCAGCGCCAGCATCGTGTCGATGCCGAAGGAGGCCGCCGCCAGCATGTCGCCCATGATAGCCATGCGGCTGCGGTCGCGGCCCGTCATCTGGATAATGGGCTCCAGGCCCGCCAGCTTCAGCTTTACGCACAGGCCGATGGAGCTCGCCTTCAGGCAGGCGCTCTGCATGTCGGTGACATTGATGGCGTGGACCTTGCCCCTGAGCAGCTCGGCCGCCTCCATCTGTTCGGTAAAGTCACAGCCCTTGGGGGGCGCCATTTCGGCGGTCACGCCGAATTTTCCGTTTTCCAGTGCCTGCTGCAATACGCTCATTTCTTGTCCCCCCTGATGTTGATGGTCCTGGGATAGGAAACCTTTTCATAGCCCTTGTCTTCCCGGGTGATGCCGATCTTGTACTCCTGGCCCAGCTCTACGAGCTTGTTGTAGATCTCGATCCAGGCGCAGGGGTTTTCGGGGTTCACTTCGCACTTGCCGTTGCGCGAGCCGCCGCAGGGGCCGTTGACCAGGCTCTTGGCGCACCGGGAGATGGGACAGATGCCGCCGGTTTTGCCCAGCACGCAGTCGCCGCACAGGTGGCAGGCCTCCTCGAACAGGCCCAGCTTCACCGATTCGCCCAGGAACATGGTGTTGTTGGAGGGGTACACCGGACACTTGCAATACTGGGCGATCACCTGCACGCCGTCGCCGCAGGACATGGCCACCACTGCGTCGGGGTTGGCCGCGTTCACGGGCTTCAGGATGGTGCGGGTCTTCAGGTGCATGCAGCAGTATTCGCTCATGGCCGTGGCCACGACCTTCATGCCGTGCTGCTCCAGTACCTTGGTCAGGTCGGCGATTTCCTTCTCACCGCCGGTGGCGCAGGCCGTGGCGCAGCTGCCGCAGCCGACCAGAGCCACTGTCTTCGCGCCGTCCAACATGCCCAGCAGCTCTTCAAGGGGCTTCTTCTGAGTGATGATCATCGCGTTTTCTCCTTCGTTTGGATATCTCGCGGGGCGGTTACACAGCCGCTGCCGCCATTGACTGTATTATATAACGCAGATGGGAATAAATCAATATTGCTAAAGGGAACTTGAAAAAAGATCAATTTGGAGTTTACAAAGTCAAAGCGCCTTCGCCCCGCACGCCAAAAGTACTCTGCGCTCAGGATGTCAATTGGCGGCATGCGTCATGCCATCCTGAGCGCAGGCGCGCAAGCGGCGCAATCGAAGGGCATTTTCCTTTGCGCGTATGTGCCGTCACCGGTCCTTCTCCGACCCGATGAATATGGTGTTGCCCTGGCCCAACAGGCCGGAAAGGTTGTCCCGGATGGCCCGGGGGAACAGGTTTTTGCGGTGGGCGTCCTTCAGGTCGATCCACTCGCAGCCGGTTTGGTAGCGGTCCTTCTCGGTGGGGACTTTGCGTTCGGCGCCGTCCAGGCGGCACAGGAAGATGAAGTAGATCTTGTGGTTGTTGCCGTCCCTGCGGCCTTCGCAGATGCGTTCGTAGATGCCCGACAGCCGCAGCGGCACCACGGAATAGCCGGTTTCCTCCAGCAGCTCCCTTCGCACGGTCTCGCCCAGCATCTCGCCGGTGTGCTGCCCGCCCCCCGGCAGGGCATAGTACTCCCCGAAACGGGAGATGCACTTGTTTACCAGCAGCTTCCCGTTGTGTATGACCAGGCCCTTGGCAGAATTGCGCGCAGACAATGGCACTCCCCCCTGAACGGCGTTTATAAACTCCATTATACATATTTTTCAAGCGATTTTCAATATTATTTTGCGAGGAGAACTCAGAATTTCCGGGTAAAAGTGACAAATTCCCGTAATTAACCGCGCTGAGTCTATGCCGAAATCTCCCCGTCATGCTCCAGCAGTGAAGCGGAGACGACGTTGGGCGTCTGCATCGCGTTCCTGAGCAGGTCAACGGGCTTGCTTGTCCTGACCTCGATGGCCATATATGGCGTCCTCGATGTAGCCGTTGGTGTTGACGATCAGAACCAGCGCGTCTCGCTCGACGTGGAACAGGGCGATGATCACGATGACGAGGGTCATCGCCAGCGAGGCAATGATGGCGATCATCGCAAAGCCCGCGCCGCAGATGATGCCGGCGCTTATGGACCAAAAGAAGAATATCAGGTCCATCGGGTTTTTGATGGCGGTCCTGAAGCGGACGATGGAGAGCGCGCCGACCATGCCCAGCGAGACCACGGTGTTGGACTGGATGGTCAGTATGATCGAAGAGGTGATGATGGACAGCGTGATCAGGGACAGGCCAAAGTTTCGGTCGGAGATGGCGTTCTTGTTGACGAATCTGTAGACGATGGCGATATAGATGCCGATGATCGTCGTAAGGCTGACGCACAGGAAGACGGTGGGAATATTCAGGTCGCGGGTGGCGTAGCCCTCCATCAGGGCGCGCTCAAGGGTGGCAATCAGGTCCATGGCCAGGCTCCTTTCGTTGCTGTAGGGCTGTTATATGTGGGTGATGCGGCACAGGGTATACTTTGAAAAGGCAGTCCACTGAAGGTTGTTCACCAGTAACGCATCCTTGATGTGTCGGGGCATAAGCTCGTCCCACTTCACCTCCAGGACGGTTTGTCCTTCCGGCAAAACAGGATATTGCGCGTAGCGACCGGTCAGAAAACCGCCCACGTCGTTGGATGAAGTGATGCTGCCGTCGAAGGTGATCCTGACGTTGCCCGCGGGGAAGACAAAAGGTTCGCGCACATAGGTGACGATCACCTTTGGCGTCATGCCGAGGCACTGCATCTCATACAGCAGCCGCTTCTTGATGGGTGGGTCATCCGGCCGTATACCTGGAATGCCGCCTGACAGGAATACCTGGCATTCCGCTGGGGTCAGTATCGCGCTCTCCTTCAGACAGCAGGACCTCGTTTTGCTCTTCTTTTCCAGCACTATGCGTCCGGTGTCGCTGTTGTAATAGCGTATACGATATTTTTTACGTGGATCCGTACCGCTAAGGTTATCCAGCAGGCTTCTGTCATTCATGTCGTCGAAATAGACGCTCCTGACGATGTAGGTGCCGTCGGGCCCGGCATGGGGGTCGATCTGAGTGATCGCCCTGGCCCTGATCTGAAGGATCGCCCGCTGGCGGGCGTCGAGCATGTACTTGTACTCATGGCGGTATCGAATCATCGCACACACCCGCTTTCGATGTGTCGCTCCCCGCCGACGTCGTAGTTGTCGATGACGCTCTTGCAGCGGACGGTACAATCCCGGATGAACAGATCCCCCTGATAGGTAACGAATGCGTATTCGCCCGCGACGATGCCCAGCGTACCGCCTGATATTTCAATGCTGCCGCGACCGCCAGAGCTGTAACGGGTGGTCTTGAAGCCATTGTTCTTGCTCGAAACGGTGAGACTTCCGCCGGCCACGAGGATGCCGTCCGCAGCATGGACGCCCGTTCGGCTGGAGGTGATACTGATGTTACCGCCCAGTATCCTTATGATGTCTCTGGAACGAATGGCGTCCTTATAGAAGCCCTTCACCGTCAGCGCCCCGGCGCCGTTGATCGTCAGGTCACAGTCGCTGAAGACACAACTCTCGGTATCGTGAAAGCTTCGGTAGCTGGGGGAATCCGCGAAGCTGTTTTTCGAGCCGTCGGCCAGCGTGAGCACCACCTTACTGGCGGATTGGACGAGCAGCGCCGGTCCCTCCCGGGATTCGATGGATGCGCCGTCCAGAGTGATATGGACGTATTGATCCTCGGCGTCAATCCTCACGCGACCGTCCAACTGGCCGGTCAGCCGGTAATAGCCGCCATCCTGGATCAGGCACTCGTATGCACAGGTAGACAGATCGATGGCGGTCTCATCCTCGTGGCCCGCATCCAGATCTGTCTGATGCGCCGGGAGATAATTCGCGTTTTCAGCGGTTACTTCCACGGCGTTGCCCGATTCGTTGACGGCGTTGTCGCGATTCTTAAAAAGAGCTTGAGATTTCCAGCAGAGCGCCAACGCGCCCAGCAACGCCAGCAGGGCCAGTGTGCAGGCGAGTATGTGCCGCCTTCCTTGGCCGGCGTCGCCGATCCGGTGGTCGGTTGGCATATCATTCTCCTCCTTCGGCGTCGTCAATGGGCTGCGAAAACTGGAACGGGTAGTTGTCGCAGTATTCCAATATAAATTCATAGCGATCGAGCAGGAAGTTTTCTATATCATTGACTTTTGGCAGGAAGCTGTCTTCATAGACGGTGTTATCACTGCCGTAAAAGCGCGCGTATTCCTTGCGCAAAGGCTCGGACATGGCGGCCTTGTAGTCGCTGATGAACGCTTTAACCCGCTCGGGATTGAAGCAATCGACCGCCAGTTCTTTCAGGGTTTGAATGAACCGGCGTTGAAGAGACGGACGCTTCATCAAACTGCTGAACATCAAGTTCTTTTCGCTGATGCGTTGCAGCGAGTCGTCGGTGATATACTGCGCCGAAAAGGCGCCGCTGTTGTCGTCAAACAGCATCCACCGCCAGCGACCGTCGGAATACCTGCCGCCGTCGGAGCTTCTTGTTCGCCACATAGCGAAATTGCTTTTTGGCCAATCGTTGTAGCGACCGATATAGGCCTGGACGGCGTAGTAGTCGATAAAGCTGTCGATATCGATCATCTCACAGGCCTTGCTGAAATTTTCATCTGAGGTCATGTCGCTGCCCGATATGAATTTATTCAGCTCGGTATACAACGTCTTATCCTGACCTGTGCCTTCCGCCACCTTTTTATTCTTGATCATTACGATATCGGAACGGTCGACCTTATAATAATACGCGATGTATTCTTCGTCATATTTCTCGGTCATCCAATAGTTTCCCCAGTATTCGCCGTTCAGGAACAGAACACAGGGCATAAAAGCCATCGTCGCAAAGGAACGACCTGATACGAATCGCGACATCAAATAGTCTTCCAGCTTTGTAATGGAAGCATCGCCCCCGGAAAACAAAGTCATCCTCTGGGGATTGAAGCCTGAATCACTGATGGAAATCTCAAAGGAGGAGGCGTTGTCATATTTCTTCCGCGCATACAGGTTGAAGCTCCTGGGAATATAGCCACGGCTGCCGCCGCCCTGGATCCGGATGCCGATTTTTTTTGACAGCGAACGATCTCTCTTGCTGTCAAAGAGTTCTATCCAGGCGGCCCTTTCCGAGGAAGAGCCTTTTCTTCGGTAATTTGCTCCCCACCACCACCAGTATGAGGATAACCTGAGGGATTCTCCGGCATCCAGACGGACCTGGTAATCGTCGTAGTCCTCACCGGTAACATAGATCCCCTTATTATAACTGAACAGGTTTGCCGGATTCGTGATGATCGACACGACATTCATGCCGTCGTAGCCGGATTTGCGCTTGAAGTCGATGAAATAGGAACCGTTGATTACATCGCTCTTGTTTCCCTTTGCATCGACACATATCGCCCGGACTACCGTGCATTTATCGATTAAAAAATCAGGCGCTTTGTAGTTTGGCGGTTGATATATTGTTTTGGCGCGTATTCGGTCCACATCAAACCCTGCGGAGACGTCTGTTCGCATGCTGTAGGTGTTTTCGTTCAGGGTGGCGTCCTGGATGAGAATCGGTTTTGTGTATTCCAGGCTTTTGGCACTGGGATTACTGCCATCGAGGGTATAGTAGACGCGGCAGCCTTCGGGGCAAAGAATGGACAACTCAAACGGTTCGTCATAGAAACCGCTTTCCCTTGAAAACACGGGAGTGGGTATCACGGGGCTCCAGGAGCTTTTCTTGTTGCCTTTCTTGACATGGCGATAGATTTGCCAGCTGCCGCGATCCTGATCTCTGCGATATACTTCACCGTCGCCCAATGGAGGTACAGTTACACTGTCGATCGATTTGCCGGTATCGTCAGTAAGGAGGACAGTAGTCTCCTCAGAATCATCCAGGCGCAGATCGCGTCCGTATCGCAGGGGGACGGTAAGAGCATCGTGGGCAGGTATGACTATTTTACCGATGCTGACGGATGACTGGGGCTCGTTCGCGTTTGCGAGCGATGCATTGAATGTGCATGTCATCGCGCCTTCGTTATACAGGCGGATATAGCTGTTGTCGCCGTCAGCTTTCGCTTTATTGCCTGATGCGGCGGTATCGTATTCCGGCATGCCCACAACGGTTTTTTTGCAGATTTCCGAGAAGATGACATTTTCCGTACCCAGAGAGGCAATGTATGAGCCTGCTATCATAAAGGGAATCCACAGGGCCACCAGCAGAACAGACCAGGCTTTGTTTCTCCGGGCAGCGATGGAACGAGGGGAATGAAATGCGATTTGTATGGCGAAGCTGCAAGCAAGGGACAGACACATGCAAATCACGGAGGAGGCGATGAGAGCCTTGATATCCTGATATGAGCCGTTCAGATTGAAAAGGTCGCGGTATCTGCGAAGCATCGAATGAATACCAAAGGGTAATTGCGTTGAGAAAAAGCACAGATGATCGGCGAACAAAACCGCCAGCAGATTGAAGATGATGTTAAAAACAGTGCCCCAGAGCAACCAGGTGCGGCGGTGCTTTGATTCACAAACAGCGGCTTGAAGGGAAAGCTGTGAAATAAAAAAAGGAATTATTCGCAATCCCAGCAGAGCCAGAATCATAAGCTTCATCAATCGCATCGCCTTACCTGCCAATCAGGACAAATGACTATAGTTCAATACTCAGTTAATTATATAACGCCATATTGTGATAGTCAATTCTGGATTTATAATTTAATAGTGAATATGAAAAGGAAAAGTTACCATTCACCTATCCAGCAAGGCAGGGCGATGAAAAGCCAAATTGATGGAGACAAAGACATTCAGGGAACGGCGCTTGCAGGTTTCTACGAAACTGAGAATCCGGCAAGCCATATTCCTGCCTTGAGCGATTCCAAATCCGCCGGAAATCTTCTGGCGGTTTTTACATTTACGCAGGTCACGTTCACTCATGTTGTTGTCAAAGGGTACGTCAATGCGATGGAGGAACAGCAAATGATTCTCACTGTACTTCTCCATCCGATTCAGCAAAGCCAGTTCATCTTTACGAGCCCATTTGGGCCTGGTCGTCGTGTTCTGTTGGCGGCCCGTATAGATTATTTGAGTATACCGGGCTTCATAGTCGGCGATTTGGTCATCGGAGAAGATACTGCCTTGCGCTATCAGCTTTTTCCTTTCCCGATTCATCTCGCTCAGCAGCTTCTTCATTTCACCCGACCATGTGTTGCCGGTATCTTCGCTGTTCTTGGTCAAATACCGCATGACATGTACATTACATTCTCCATGTCCGGTACCAAAGTGATACAGCGCTGTCTCATGGTCGTGTACCAGCGTTCCTGTAAATCGAGATAAGAAAGGTACCTTCTTCATGTGCTCAAGATTTTTCCTGTCCATCCCAACATACAGGACGCTTTTCGATGTGCTGAAATTCCGGATATAGCTTTGCACACCATTGAGCGTGACCACTGTTGCGTCTGTCTGCACCACTTTCTGATTCGCCAAATCCGTCTCGATGGCTTTCAGATCTGCTTCTATGGCTTCCGAAAACCCCCGGATAAACTTATAGACTGCTCCGTCTGATATTCGCAGTACGTTTCCGCTCATTGCGTTCAGCATCTCACGGATGCGCTCTATGGACATTACTCCGATATCATACAGCGCTACGGCCATTGTTCGCAATCCATCACCGTATCTTACCGCTGTACGTTGCTCCGTCGGTATATGACATTTCCCCGCTTCATCTTCATAATACCGATACTCTCGCACGACCGTTCGTGTCTCTATGTCATATTCGTATCTGCTGATGTATTTTGCTCGCCCTTTTCCCCTGTTGACGTCTATGACTTCGTGCTTCACTTTCCCTGAGCGTATCAGTTCTTCCGCGTCCTCTTTGCTCAACGCTCTCCCCTTGTGCCCGGTTTGTCCCCCGCGCTTCTTCCCGCTACTCTTTCTTCCGTTGTATTCATTCGCCCTCTTGCTCGGCTTTTGATCGCTCGATGGCGGCTTTGATGAATTGTTGCTATCGTTGTTGATAATGCTCTTCAATCGCTCATTATCTTCCCGCAGCATCTCGTTCTCACGCTTTAATGCTTCGTTCTCTTCGCTTACTTCCTCTATCTTCCCCGTTAACTCCTTCCTCATCTCCGCCATTTCTCGCCGCAGCTCCGCTCGCACATCTGATATTGCCCATTCGTGCTGCTTTCGCTCTTCTCTCGCGGTCTTTTCCCACTTCTCAGCGCGCTCTTCTGCTTCTTCCCACTGGTGAAACAAGTCCGCATTTGTATGCCTTGCTCCCACTTGAACGCGCCCCCTTTGTTCTTTCTCTCTCTTCCTTTTCGACATCACCCCCTGTTTTTCCTTTTGGTAATATAAACTTAATGCTGCGTTCGGTAGGTGAATGGTAACTTTTCGTTACCGCTTTTGTGTCTTTGAAAAAGACATTGGTCTGTTAACCTGTGTATCGAAACAAATACCCTCGCCGTTATATTTCCCGCATATCGTTGTCGCATTTTGGCGAATTATCCCGATGTTACCGCCGCCTGGGAATATTCCGGGGATTCCGTTCCTCCCTCTTCTCCAACGCCCAAAAGTATGCTATAATGGTGTCATAAGACACAGGAGGTAACGCCATGGAACCCATCTATGTCACAGGCCACCGCAATCCCGACACCGACTCCATCGTCTCGGCCATGGCCTATGCCCAGCTGCGCACATCGCTGGGCGACCCGGACTACGTGGCCGCGCGGCTGGGGCGCATCAGCGACGAGACCCAGCTGGTGCTGGACCGCTTCGGCTTCGAGCCGCCGGTGCTGATACACGACCTGCGCACCCAGGTCAGCGACCTGAACTACGACACGCCTCCGGCCCTGAACAAGGCCGCCACGGTGGACCGGGCCTGGCAGCTGCTGCACCGGGACGAGAACACCGTGGCCCTGCCCGTGGTGGACGACAAGGGCACGCTGTTCGGCATGCTGTCCACCAACACCATCGCTGCCCAGGACATGAAGTCGGTGCTGCGTCCGGTCATCGAGGATATCCCCGTGTTCAACCTGGTCAGCGCCCTGGAGGGCAGCATCGTGCTGGATGCCGAGACCCCCACCAACAGCGTTTCCGGCCGGGTGACCATCGCCCTGCCGGCCAACGGCGAGGAGGCCATCAACCTCTCCCCCGACACGGTGCTGGTGTGCGGCAATCAGCATGATGTGATCCTGGACGCCCTGAAGGCGAAGGTGCCCTGCGTGGTGGTGTGCCAGGCCGCTGTGCCGGAGGAGGCCCGGGAGATGCCATGCGGCAGCCTGGTCATCTCCACACCCCAGGAACCCTATCGCGCCGCCCGGATGATCTTCCAGTCGGTGCCGGTGTGGCGGGTGTGCCGCACCACCGAGCTTTGCCCGGCGCGGCTGACCGACTACGTTGACGATGTGCGCCAGATGGCCCAGGACAACAAACACCGGGCCTTCCCCGTGGTGGACGACGACAACCATGTAGTGGGAATGCTCAGCCGCATCCACCTGCTCAAGCCCCGGCGCAAGCGGGTGGTGCTGGTGGACCACAACGAGGTATCCCAATCCGTGCCCGGGCTGGAGCAGGCCGAGATCCTGGAGATCATTGACCACCACCGCCTGGCCGACGTGCAGACTGGCAACCCCATTTACATGCGCAACGAGCCCGTGGGCAGCACCGCCACCATCATCGCCGGCATGTTCATGGAGCGGGGCCTGATGCCCACGGCCCGCATGGCGGGACTGATCACCTGCGCCATCATCTCCGACACGCTGATGTTCAAGTCTCCCACCTGCACCCCCCGGGACCGGCACATGGCCGAGCGCATGGCCTCCATCGCCCACGAATCGTTGGACGACCTGGGCCAGATGATCTTCTCCGCCTCCACCAGCGACGACAAGAGCCCCGACGACATACTGTTCCAGGACTACAAGGAGTTCATGATCTCCGGCCACACGCTGGGCGTGGGCCAGGTGGTAACGCTGGATTCCGCCCGGGTGCTGAAGCGCCAGAAGGCGTTCCTGGCCGCCATGCAGAAGCGCATGGACGAGCGCAAGTACGACATGATGCTGTTCCTGGTCACCGACATGCTCCGGGAGGGCAGCGAGCTGCTGTTCCTGGGCTCGCCGGACGTGATCGCCCAGGCCTTCAACGTGCGCCCGAAGGGCAACCGCGCCTTCCTGCCGGGCATACTCTCCCGCAAGAAGCAGGTCATTCCGTCATTATCCGTCTTCTGGGGCTGACAAATGCTTAAGACATTACTCTTGGAGCGCGCCGCCGCCATGGGGATTCCGATGACCGGGGAGCAGGCCGGACAATTCGATATCTACCACAATATGCTGGTCGAAGCCAACGCCCGGATGAACCTGACCCGTGTGCCGGACGACATCGCCGAGGCCGTGGACCGCAACTACCTGGACTGCATCGCCCCGCTGGCCGGGGGTTTCCCGGCGGTCGCCGCCGCCGTGGACGTGGGCTCCGGCGCGGGCTTTCCGGGCATACCGCTGGCCATCATGCTGCCGGATACCCGGTTTACACTGATCGACGCGCTGGGCAAGCGGGTGGATTTCCTGCGGGACGTGATCGCGCGCCTGGGCCTGAACGCCGGGGCGCTGCACCTGCGGGCTGAGGACGCCGCGCGGCAGGGCGTCTTGCGGGAGGGCTTCGACCTGGCTGTGGCCCGGGCCGTGGCGCCGATGAACGTGCTGTGCGAGTATATGCTGCCCCTGGTGAAAGTGGGCGGGTACATGATGGCGCTCAAGGGACCCGGGCTGAACGGGGAGCTGAAAGCGGCTGACAACGCACTTTCCCTGCTGGGCGGCACAATCGAACGCACCCAGCCCCTGATGATCCCCGGCCGGGACTGGAACCATACGGCCGCCTGGATCAAAAAAACCGCTCCCACGCCGGAGAAGTACCCCAGACGCGCGGGGACGGTGGAAAAAAGGTCGCTGTAAATACAGATTTGTCGCCTCCCCGACAAATCAGAATTTCCCGAAAGGAGCTGTATCATGAACTACAGACGACTCGGCAAGACCAACCTTCTGGTCAGCGAAGTGGGCTTCGGCGGCGAATGGCTGGAGCGCCACGACATAGATCACTCGGTAAACCTGATTCGCCACGCCCACGAACAGGGCATCAACATCATCGACTGCTGGATGCCGGACCCCAAGTCCCGGGATATCATCGGCCAGGGCATCGCAGACTGTCGGGATCAGTGGTTTGTCCAGGGCCACATCGGCTCCACCTGGCAGGGAGGCCAGTACGTGCGCGATCGGGATCTGGCCAAGGCCATGCCCGCCTTCGAGGACCTGTTGAAGCGCATCGGCGGCGGCTACATCGACCTGGGCATGATCCACTATGTAGATTCCGAGGCTGACTGGCAGGCCGCCATGAACGGCCCGTTCATCGACTACGTCCATGCGCTGCACCGGGACGGCATCATCCGCCACATCGGCCTGAGCACCCACAACCCCGTCATGGCGAAGCGGGCGGTGGAGACCGGCTTTGTGGAAATGCTGCTGTTCAGCATCAACCCGGCTTTTGACATGCACCCCGCCACCGAGAACCTGGACGACCTGCTCCAGGGCAAGTTCGACCCTTCCCTCAGCGGCATCGACCCCGAGCGCGCCGAGCTCTACCGGCTGTGCGAAGAGAAGGACGTGGGCATCACCGTGATGAAGGGCTTCTTCGGCGGCGCGCTGTTCGATCCGAAGCGCTCCCCCTTCGGGGCGACCTTTACCCCGGCCCAGCTGATCCACTATGCGCTGACCCGGCCTGCGGTCTGTTCCATACTCTGCGGCTACGACACCGTCGAGCAGATCGATCAGGCCGTGGCCTATGAGACCGCCTCCCCCGACGCACGGGACTACGCCTCCGTCATCGCGTCCGCGCCGCTGCACAGCTACAGGGGCCAGTGCACCTACTGCGGCCACTGCAAGCCCTGTCCGATGGAGATCGACATCGCCATGGTCAACAAGTTCTACGACCTGGCCATCCAGCAGGAAGCCGTGCCCGAGAGCCTGCGGGAGCACTACCGCGCCCTCGGCCCCACCGCCGCCGACTGCATTGGCTGCCAGAGCTGCGAGGCACGCTGCCCCTTCGACGTGCCAATCGCCGAGCGGATGACGAAGGCCGCGGCGCTGTTCGGGTGCTGATGATCCAACGGCATGAAAAAGGCGGACGCGAAAGCGTCCGCCCTTTTCATGCGGTCAATCAGTAATTCCAATCCAGGTAGGTCATGGAGCTCCAGCCGCACTTGCCGCACTTCTCGACATAAGCCCAGTTGCCGTTGACCTTGGTCACCAGCAGGTTCCGGGTGCCCTTGGCGAAGGAGCCCTTGATGGCGTAGCCGGTGCCGGGGCCGGTGCGATAGTTCAGGCCGCTGGTGCGGGTGACCACGTCGGCGTAGGCGCCGCGCTTGACATAACGCTTGTAGACCCAGCCGCAATGGCCGTTGAAGGTCCTCACCTTGTACCAGCTGCCGGAGCAGCTGATGTACTTGAGGGGACGGCCGTAGCACAGGGAAGTGATGACCCGGTAGCCGGTACCGGGGCCGGAGCGCAGCATCAGGTTGCCGCCGTTGGTGTGCACCCTGTAGACCTTGTAGGTGCTGCTGTTGGCTTCATTGGCCGCCAGAGACGTTGCGGGAATCACTGCCATGAGCAGCATCGCCGCCAGGAGAACCGCGAGAATCCTTTTCATGTTATATCCCTCCCAGTATTGTCACCGCTTCCGAATCGCCTGGGGCGTCATGACGTCGCCGATGGCGCGGGCATACGTTTTTTATGCGTCACCCGTTCAGAATATGGCTTCTGGTAATATTATACAACAATGTCTCAATTTTGTCAATTTTATAGACAATCTTTTTCAAAATTTTTTCCACGTCCTACCATCTGCCCCGATTGTGCTGGCGGCTGTGGCACACATCGCACACGCGGTAGGGCCAGTTCCAGGGCAGCGGGGCCTTGCAGGAGGGGCAGGTGCGCTGCTGGAGCTTCTGGGTGGACAGGATATGGATGATGCCTTCGGAGATCAGCCCCTTGCGTCGCTGGATTTCCTCCAGCAGGTCGTCCGGTTCCTCTATAAACAGGCGGGCATAGTTATAGTAGAGATCGCAGCACCGGTAGTCGGCCTCCAGCCCGTCCAGCATGGCCGTGGTGCAGTCCTCCGGCTCCGGCGGCCAGGGCAGCTCCTTTTCCACCTCGATGTGCTCATGGTTGCACTCGGCGCGGTACATGGCCTTCCAGCGATTCAGCAGATCCGGGTCCTCCTCGTCAAAGGGGATGCATAAAAAGCGGTACAGCAGCGCCTTGTCGGTCTTCGGCGTCTCCATCATGGCCGCCAGCGCCGCCATGCGCTCGGTGGATGCCTTGGAAAAGCAGCCCTTGTCCTTCATGGCCAGCCACTGGTTGATGATTTGGGTCAGCGGCAACGGGATACCCAGCAACGATTCCGGGAAGCTGATGACGGCCTCGGTGAGGGGGTACAGCGGCTTGTTCAGGGCCTGGGCCACGATGCCCTTGAAGCCGTAGGCGTTCACATAGCCCACGTCGTATTTGCCGTAGCGCCCGGCCCGGCCGGCGATCTGCTTGATCTCGGCGTCGGTCAGGGGCCGGGTGATATCGCCATCGAACTTCTCCGACTCCAAAAACACCACCCGCTGGATGGGCAGGTTCATGCCCATGGCGATGGCGTCGGTGGACACCACCACCTGCGCGTCCCCCTCCTGGAAGCGCTCGGCCTGGTCCCGGCGCACGTCCGGGGGCAGCGCGCCGTAGATCAGCGACACCTTCCAGCCCTGGCGCTTCAGCTCCGCCGCCACGGCGTGGACGCGGGCCTTCGAGAATACGATCAGCGCGTCTCCCTTGCGGACCGACGCCGGGAAGCGAAAGCCCTCCTTCTCCGCCATCAGGGGCACCATGCGCCGGTGTCGAACGATCTCCAGTTCGGCGCCGCACTCCGTTATAATGCGCGTCAGCAACCCCTCTGCGTCCGGAGAGGCGCAGGCGTGGATCTCATCGGCGCACAGGCCCAGTATCGCCGCGGTCCACGCGCCACCCCGGTCCCGGTCGCCGATCATCTGGCACTCGTCAATCACCGCCACGTCGTAACGGGTTTTCAGATCGGCCATCTCCACCGTGGAGGACTGCACACGGCTGTCGGGCACGCGAATCTGCTCCTCGCCGGTCACCAGCGAGCAGGGCGTGCCGTCCTTGTTCAGGGTCTCGAACTGCTCCGCCGCCAGCAGCCGCAGCGGTCCCAGGTAGATGCCGTTGCGGGCGTAGCGCAGCCGCTGGACCCCTTCGTAAGTCTTGCCGGAGTTGGTGGGGCCCAGGTGCAGTATGAATTTGCGGCGCATCTGACGGGCCAGCGGATACAGATCCCGGTAGTGTTCGGGCACGGCGTTCAACAGTGCCGAGCGCAGTTTCTTCGCCCTGCCGCTGGCGGCGTCCTCAGCCCTTTGCAGCTGTCGGACGGAGGGGTTGGCGGCCAGCAGCTTGCGGATGCGCTCCCGTGGCCACCGCGGGCGCATGCGGTCGCAGACGGCGGCCTTGGCCTGCTGGATGTCCTGCTTCAGTGCCTCTGACACCGTGCCCCCGTCGGGGATGCGCACCTGGCCGCAGGCCGCCAGCTCGGGATGTTCCCGGTACAGCGTTCCCCGCATGACCCCGTTAAGCGACCTGGGCTTCCAGGCCCGGTCGAGCACATCCACGGTAAGGCCCTTGTTGAAGGCGTCATTCATCAGCGCCTGCGCCACGGAATCCGTTCCTGGTTCATTCTTTGCCAGTCGGGACATGTCCCCCTTCAACAGGTAGCGCTCCACCTTGTCGTTCGACTGGTCAACCAGCCGCTTCACCTGGCCGTTCAGCAGCTTGCGGGGAATCTGCTGCTTCACCAGGCGCAGGGCGGTCCGGGCCTTCTTCAGGCTGACGCGGCCGCGCTCCACCGAGCGCAGGAAGGGCAGGTCGACGGGATTCCCGGCCTGCAGCTCCTGGGAAATCAGCGGCGCGAGGCGCTCGAACTCCCCCTCGTAGTAATCCGACGCCAGCTCGCCCCGCTGCAATGCCTGCCAGACCCTGTCGCTCTTTCGTACGTGATACAGCGTGTTGGCAAAGGCCTTGCCCTGGTAGTAGGTCTCCGCCTCCTCCGGGCTCATGCCCAGGGTGATGGCCCGGGCCTTGTTCAGGGCGCGCTCGTAGAGATACGCCTCCCGCTCCGGCATGATCGCCTGTATGTACGCCCGAAGCGCCGCCTGTCTGTCCATATGCCCTGCCCCTTCCCGGCGCGAACGCGCGCCGTGCCTTATTCTATCACGAATGGGTAAAAATGGGAATCCTTTTCAGCCCCGCTGCCACTTCCGGTACTCCCTTGGCGAGCAGCCCATCTGCCGGTGGAAGGCGGCCGAGAAGTGCTCGATGGAGGAATAGCCGGAGCGCTCGGCAATCTCGGTGACGGACAGGTCGGTGCCGGTGAGCAGCTGGGAGGCCGCGGCCATCCGCGCGTCGGTCAGCTTCTGGGAGAAGGTCTTTCCGAAGTTGTCCCGCAGCAGCCGCTGGGTCTGGCGCTGACTGAGGTTCAGAAGGCTGGCCAGGTCCGAAAGCGTCAGGGTACGGTGGCGGTAGAAAAAGGCGTCCTCGATGATGGGCATCAGCCCCGCGCGGGTCAGCGCCGGTACGCGCGTGTGGAACGGTACCGGCGCCGCCTCCTGTCGGTACATGCGCATCAGCAGCACGATGATCTGCCGCAGCAGCGCTTCCGCCATCTCCCGGGCCCCGGGCTGGGGGCGGCGGCCTTCCCCGATCAGCTTTTCCAGCAGCGGGTATACCCGCCCGCCGTCCTCACCCATCCAGAAATGGGTTTGGGCGAAGCGATAAAACGGATCCTCCCCGGCCCGGGGGGACAGCTCGCAGTTCAGGTACAGGCAGTATTCGATGATGGGGGTATGGGCATCCGAGCGTTGGGCGTGCTCGATGCCAGGGCCGGTGACGTACAGCGTGTCCGGGCCCACACCCCGGGTCTTGCCGTCAATGGTCACATCTCCCTGCCCGCTTTGGGTGTAGTGGATTTCGTAGCTGACGTTGGAGTGCCGGTGCGCCGCAATGACCGGCGGCAGCTGCTCGATGCGCACATGCACCGGCGCGACATGCAGGCACCCCAGCTCAAACCCAAAGGAAAATTCGTAGGTTTCCATGTCCATTCCCCCTGTACCCTGATATTATACCCCACATTTATACCAAACGGACATTTACCTTCGCTAAAACGACATATTTAACATAAAAAAGTCGGGATTATCTCTAAACCAAACCCGCTGAATTTGTTATACTTCTATTATCAGTATAAAATACACAGGGAGGCTTTTCATCATGGACAAAAAGATTCTTGGCGCGATTCTTCCGGGCAACAGCACCGTCGAGCTGAAGGAGTTTGACATTCCCAAGCCGGGCCATGGCCAGGTGCTGGTAAAGACCAAGGCTTCCACCATCTGCGGCAGCGACATCCGCTGCATCTACCGCGCCCACGTGGGCAAGGGCCCCGAGGGCTACCAGCCCGGCATGATCGCCGGCCACGAGCCCTGCGGCATCATCGTGGAAGAGGGCGAGGGCCTGAAGCGCTTCAAGAAGGGCGACCGCGTGATCGTGTACCACATCTCCGGCTGCGGCGTTTGCTACGATTGCCGGCGCGGCTACTACATCTCCTGCAAGAGCCCCTACCGCGCGGCATACGGCTGGCAGCGCAACGGCGGCATGGCCCCCTACATGCTGTGCGACGAGAAGGACCTGATCGCCCTGCCCGACGAGCTGACCTATGAGGACGGCGCGCAGGTGGCCTGCGGCTTCGGCACCTGCTACGAGGCCCTGATGAAGATCGGCGTTTCCGGCAACGACCGGGTGCTGGTCACCGGCCTTGGCCCGGTGGGCCTGGCCACGCTGATGCTGGCGAAGGCCATGGGCTGCGACACCACCATCGGCTGCGACGTGAACGAGGACCGCATGAAGCTGGCCAAGGACCTGGGCCTGGCGGACTACGTGTTCAACAGCGCCAACGTAGAGGAATGCGAAAAGAAGATCATGGAGGTCACCCAGGGCTACGGCTGCGAACGCGCCATCGATTGCTCCGCCAACAACTCCGCCCGGGCGATGGCGATCCGCTGCACCCGCGAGTGGGGCAAGATGGCCATGGTCGGCGAGGGCAACGACGTGACCTTCAACCCCTCCCCCGACATCATGCACGGCCAGAAGAGCATCTACGGAAGCTGGGTCACTTCCCTGTGGCGCATGGAAGAGCTGGTGGAGCACCTGGTGCGCTGGGGCATCCATCCCGACAAGCTGATCACCCACCGCTTCGAGCTGAAGGACGTGGCCGAGGCCTACCGCCTGATGGCCAGCGGCCAGTGCGGCAAGGTCGCGATTGTGTACCCGGATTAACGCCAGTCTTTTGCAGGGGCTGCGTTGCGCCGCCCCTGCAATCTGTATATCATGACAATATCATTCGGAGGGAAAAACCATGATCGATCCCAAGACCGTTCCTTCCTTTAAATTGAACGACGGCGGCACCATCCCCTGCATTGGCATGGGCACCTTCGGCTCGGACCGGGTGACCCCGGACGAGGTGGCGGCGGCGGTGGCCGGCGGCATCCGCGTGGGCTACCGGCTGTTTGACTGCGCCGCCTGCTACGGCAACGAGGACAAGATCGGCGTCGAATTCAAGCGGGCCTTTGACGAGGGCGTGGTGAAGCGCGAGGAGCTGTTCATCATGTCGAAGGTGTGGAACGACATGCACCGGCATGTGGCCGAGTCCTGCAAGAAGACCATCGCGGACCTGCAATGCGATTATCTGGACATGCTGTTCATCCACTGGCCCTTCCCGAACTACCACGCCCCCTTCTGCGACGTGGATTCCCGCAACCCCGACAGCAAGCCGTTCTCGGTGGCGGAATTTGTGGACACCTACCGCCAGATCGAGGCGCTGGTGGACCAGGGGTTGGTGAGACACATCGGTATTTCCAACCTGACCATCCCGAAGCTGAACGCGGTGCTGGACAAGCTGCGCATCAAGCCCGCGGCCTGCGAATCCGAGCTGCACCCCTGCTTCCAGCAGCAGGATTTGTTCGACTACCTGGTGGAAAAGGACATACTGCCCATCGGCTACATGCCCCTGGGCTCCCCCCGCCGCCCCGAGCGCGACATACTGCCCGAGGACATCGCCGACATGCAGATGCCCGAGCTGGTGGCCATCGCGAAGGCCCACAACTGCCACCCCGCCATTATCTGCCTGAAGTGGGCCCTGCAGCGGGGCCAGCTGCCCATCCCGTTCTCGGTGCACAACTACGAGGCCAACCTGCGCGCCGCCGTTACCGAAAAGCTGACCGACGAAGAGATGGCCACCATCGCCACCCTGGAGCGGGGCAACCGCCTGGTGAAGGGCCAGGTGTTCCTGTGGCCCGGCGCGAAGGACTGGCACGACCTGTGGGACGAGGACGGCGTGATCGTCAGCTGCACGGACTGCTGACCCGATTGGACGAGGACGGCGTGATCGTCAGCTGCACGGACTGCTGACCCGATTGCCATCATTTCCTAAATCGGTTGCACACTTTGCTAAAATCAGATTGACATTTCTTCGCGAAATGTATATAATGTAACCGTTCGTTGCGCCGGTTCAGCCGATGACGACTGGTCCGGCGCAAAGCACAGCGTCAGACATCGTTGGCGGAAACTCTGTCCCCAGCCGTGAACCGCGCGTTACCGGAAAGGCAAGCTCCACAACGAACGAAATGGAGGTAGTGTCGTGGGAGAAGTCATATTGACGATGAAGGGCATCGACAAATCGTTCCCCGGCGTACACGCGCTGGATCACGTGGATCTGGAGGTGCGCAGGGGCGAGGTGCACGCGCTGATGGGTGAAAATGGCGCGGGCAAATCCACGCTGATGAAGGTGCTGACCGGCATCTACAGCAAGGATTCCGGCACCATCACCTACGAGGGGCGCGAGGTGGAATTCCACAACCCCAAGGAGGCCCAGGAGGCGGGCATCGTCATCGTTCACCAGGAGCTGAACATGATGAACCACCTGACCGTGGCCCAGAACATCTTCATCGGCCGCGAATACATGAAGGGCGGCCTGATTGACGACGGCAGGATGAACGACGAGGCCCGGAAGCTGTTTTCCCAGCTGGGCATCGACATCAACCCCGCCGAAAAGATGGGCAACCTGACCGTCGGCAAGCAGCAGATGTGCGAGATCGCCAAGGCCATCTCCCACGAGGCCAAGGTCATCATATTCGACGAACCCTCCGCCGCGCTGACCGAGGCGGAGATCGAGGAGCTGTTCAAGATCATCCGCGACCTGCGCGCCAAGCAGTTGGGCATCGTGTACATTTCCCACCGCATGGACGAGATCAAGGTCATCACCGACCGGGTTACCGTCATGCGCGACGGCGGCTATGTGGGCACGCTGGTCACCGCGGACTGCACCAAGAACGACATCATCAACATGATGGTGGGCCGTGTGATCTACGAGGACCCCAAGACCCACAGCATGGTCAAGCCCGGGGCCCCGGTGGTGCTGAAGGTGGAGCACCTGAACGCCGGCAAGATGGTCAAGGACGTTTCCTTCGAGCTGCACAAGGGCGAGATCCTCGGCTTCTCGGGCCTGATGGGCGCGGGGCGCACCGAGACCGCCCGCGCCCTGTTCGGCGCGGACCCCAAGGAGTCCGGCGACATCTGGATCAACGGCAAGAAGGTGGAGATCCACTCTCCCCAGGACGCCGTCAAGTGCGGCATCGGCTACCTGTCCGAGGACCGCAAGCGCTACGGCATCGTGGTGGGCAAGACCGTAGCGGAAAATTCCACGATGGCCTCCCTCAGGGATTTCCTGAAAGGCATTTTCATCGACAAGAAAAAAGAAAACGACGCCACCCAGAAGTACATCGACCGGCTCAAGACCAAGACGCCCAGCGTGGACCAGCTGGTGGTGAACCTGTCCGGCGGCAACCAGCAGAAGGTGGTCGTGGCCAAGTGGCTGGTGCGCAACTGCGACATACTGATATTCGACGAGCCCACCCGCGGCATCGACGTCGGCGCGAAGAGCGAAATCTACCACCTGATGAACGAGCTGGCCGCCGAGGGCAAATCCATCATCATGATCTCCTCTGAAATGACCGAGATCCTGCGCATGTCCGACCGCATCGTGGTCATGTGCGAGGGCCGCAAGACCGCTGAAATTGATATCGCCGAGGCGACGCAGGAAAAGATCATGCACGCCGCGACGCTCAGGTGACAGGAGGGTGACGCATGGAGAATTTCAAGAACCTGCCAATTATTAAAAAATTGGGCTTCAACAGAATCGTACTGGTGTGTGTGCTGATCCTGATGTATTTCGTGTTCTCCCTGGGCAGCGGGCGCATGCTGGGCAGCGGTGACATCAACAACGCCCTGAACATGGTGGACTACCTGGGCTTCCTGGCCCTGGGCGTTACCTTCGTCATCGCCACCGGCGGCATCGACTTTTCCATCGGGCCGGTGATGGTGTGCGCGGGCCTGATCGGCGGCAGGCTGCTGGTCACCTTCGGGTGGCCGCTGTGGCTGGCGCTGATCATGTGCGTGGTCGTGGGCATGATCTTCGGCGTATTAAACGGCATAATGGTGGCCTACATGGGCCTGCCGTCCTTCATATCGTCCATGGCCTCGATGATGCTGGCCAAGGGCGTCGGCTCGGTGTTTACCCACGTTCAAAACTCCAACTGGCCCGCCTCCGGCGAGCCCAACAGCTGGTACAAATACTTCGTCACCTACAATGACATTCCGACGGGCCTGATCTTCCTGCTTGTGGTGGCCATCATCTGCGCCATCATCATGAACAAGACCAAGATCGGCCGCTACATCCTCTGCATTGGCTCCAACCGCGAGGCGGTGCGCCTGTCCGGCGTGGACACCCGCAAGTGGGAGGCCTTGGCCTATGTGTTCTGCGGCACGCTGGCCGGCATCGCGGCCATCACCTACGTGGGCGTCATCACCCAGGTGCAGCCGGGCCTCGGCGACGAATTCAACAACAACGCCATCGCCAGCTGCGTGATGGGCGGCACCTCGATGGCCGGCGGCATTGCCTCCATCGGCGGCACCGTCATCGGCGTTTTCATCATCTCCCTGCTGCGCGTGGGCATACAGGCCATGGGCTTCAGGCCGGACTACCAGTACATCATCACCGGCATCATCGTGGCGCTGGCCGTGTTCTCGGACATCCGCTCCAGCAGCCGCAAGAAGTGAGGAGGCGCGAGTATGCAGAAACAGCTTAATGAAAAGCGCGGATTCGCCAATAACCCCATCGTCCGGGCCATCGGCCTGCAGCGCATCGTCGTGGTGCTGGCGGTCATACTCGAGGCGGTGCTGTTCTCGATCCTCAGCCCCGCGTTCCGGCAATACGCCACCGTGGTCAGCATACTTGACTACTCCTACTACATCACCTTCATGGCCATCGGCGTCACCTTCTGCCTGATCTCCGGCGGCAACGACCTGTCGGTGGGCGCGGGCATGATCTGCTACGCGCTGGCCGGCGGCTACCTGGTGCAGCACATGGGCTGGCCGGTGTGGGGCGGCATGCTGGTGACCATCGCCATCGGCCTGGCCTTCGGCGTGCTGAACGGCGTGATGGTGGCCATCATGAACCTGCCTCCCTTCATCGCCACGCTGTGCACGATGCTGATCACCCGCGGCCTGGGCTCGATCCTCACCGGCGGCATGGCCGTCTCCTGGCCCTCCCGCAGCAGCCAGGGCGGCTGGTTCCGCAACCTGTTCAAGATCGTCAACAACGGCAAGATCATCCCGGTGGGCTTCCTCATCGTCATCGTCAGCATCATACTGATGTCCATCGTGCTGAACAAGACCCGGGTGGGCCGCTACATCATCGCCATCGGCTCCAACAAGGAGGCGGCGCGCCTGTCCGGCGTGAACGTGATCAAGTACCAGATGCTGGCCTACATCATCTCCGGCTTCTTTGCCGGCCTTGCGGGCATCGCCTACTCGGCCACCTTCTCCTCCTCCGTGGCTCCCGGCACCGGCGCGGGCCTCGAGCTGGACGCCATCGGCGGCGCGATCATCGGCGGCACGTCGATGACCGGCGGCCAGGGCAGCATCATCGGCACGCTGCTGGGCGTGTTCGTCATGTCGCTGCTCAAGACCGGCCTGCCCTATGTGGGCCTGCAGGCCAACTGGCAGCAGATCATCACCGGCCTGGTGCTGATCGTGGCCATCTACATCGATGCAAGGCGGAGGAGGGAGGCGATGCGGGGCATCGTTGACCGACGACAACGCAGCATATGGAGATTTAGACAAGCAGAATGTTCAAATCATTTCTGAATAGTGCCTAAGGCCGTCCCAATCAAGGTGTGTACCGCCAAGTGCGGTAAACATAGAACATTTTATATAGGAGGTATCCCCATGAAGAAAATGTTGGCTATCGTCCTGGCCCTGATGCTGGTCTTCAGCGCCACCGCCGCCCTCGCTGCGGACTACGAGATCGTGTCCAAGGGCTTCCAGCACCAGTACTGGCAGGCCGTGCTGAAGGGCGCCCAGCAGAAGGCTGAGGAGCTCGGCGTCGAGATCAACTTTGTCGGCCCCGCCAACG
This sequence comes from uncultured Eubacteriales bacterium, assembly GCA_900318045.1. Taxonomy (GTDB): domain Bacteria; phylum Bacillota; class Clostridia; order Christensenellales; family Aristaeellaceae; genus UBA2862. Next base: position 1,145 of record ONJE01000055.1, on the reverse strand, counting down.
AATCCGCTTACGACGAGCAGCTGTCCCAGCTGAACTCCGCCATCAATGCCAAGCCCAAGGCCATCGGCCTGGCTGCCCTGTCCACCGAGACCTGCCTGGACGCCATCAAGACCGCCCAGGATGCCGGCATCCCGATCATCGGCTTTGACTCCGGCGTGCCCGGCGCTCCCGAAGGCGCCATCCTGGCCAACTGCGCCACCAACAACTACAACGCTGGCGCCCTGGCCGGCGAGATGGTCTATGCCGCGATCAAGGACCGCATCGCTGCCGCTGAGGGCACCGTGCGCATCGGCGTGTCCGCGCAGGACGCCGTTTCCGAGTCCGTCACCCAGCGTGGCCTGGGCTTCATCGACAAGATCGGCGAGCTGGCTGCCGCTGACGGCTACACCGTGAAGCTGGAAGGCAACGAGAAGTATGTCAACGACGCCAAGGTCGAGTCCGTGGACGACGGCAAGATCGTCATCGAGACCCTGGTGCCCTCCCAGGTCACCGCTGAGCTGTCCGCCATCGACTGCCAGAACCTGCTGAACAAGAGCGACATCATCGCCCTGTACGGCTCCAACCAGCACTCCGCTGAGGCCATGGTCACCGCCAACGAGAACCTGCAGAAGCTGGGCACCGGCGAAGGCCAGGTCATCGGCGCGGGCTTCGACTCCGGCGCTGTCATCAAGGACGCCGTCCGCAACGGCGTGTTCCTGGGCGCCATCACCCAGGCTCCCTTCGCCATGGGCGAAGCGCTGGTCGACACCATGGTCAAGGCTGCCAACGGCGAGACCGTCGAAGACATCGACACCGGCTGCCAGTGGTACACCGCTGAGAACATGGACAACGAAGACATCGCCATCAACCTGTATGACTGATCCCGCCTGAACGGATAACAGAGTCGTATAGATTGACAGGAAGCAGCCCCGCAACCTTACCGTTGCGGGGCTGTGTGCTATTCAGGGAGCTTCGCGGAATAATACTGTTCCAAATAAGAAGTAACTGTTCAGTTGCATACAAATTCTGATTTATCGAGATGTTTACGGATACGCAAAGGGAAGTAAAAAGGGAACAGGGAACAGGGAACAGGGAACAGGAATGGCGGCTGGCACATCCAAAAGCCTTCCCCTTCAGGGGAAGGTGGGCCGGCCGCAAGGCCGGGT
>ONJE01000173.1 GCA_900318045.1 uncultured Eubacteriales bacterium | reverse complement strand
CTAATCCCTAATCCCTAATCCCTGCGCCTCTCCCCCACAAATCAAAATCCCCCACCCAAAAAACACCCCGATCGCTCGGGGTGTTTTCATCAGCTGAACGCGTCCTTCAGTTTGTCGAAGAACGACTTCTTCTTCTCATACTGGTTGCCGTTGGTGGAGGCGTCGAACTGGCGCAGCAGGTCCTTTTGCTGGCTGGTCAGCTTCTTGGGGATCTCCACCACGGCGGTGACGTACAGATCGCCCTTGCCGCCGCCGCGCAGGTGGGTGACGCCCTCGCCCCGCAGCCGGAAGACCTGGCCGGGCTGGGTGCCCTCGGGGAAGCGGTACTTCACCGGCTTGGTCAGCGTGGGCACGTCCAATTCCGCGCCCAGGGCCGCCTGGGTGAAGGTGAGGGGCATTTCGATGTACAGATCATCCTCGCGCCGCTTGAACAGCTTGTGGGGCCGGACGTTGATGACGATCTGCAAATCGCCGGGGGGCCCTCCGTGCTCGCCCAGGCCGCCCTGGCCGCGGATGGTCAGCACCTGGCCGTTGTCGATGCCGGCGGGCACCTTCACCGTGCGCCGCTTGCTGACGCGCACCTTGCCGCGCCCGTGGCACTTGGCACACGGCTCGGTGATGATCTTCCCGGAACCGTGGCAGCGCGAACAGGTGCGCACGTTCTGGATGCGCCCGAAGGGGGTGTTCGTGGTCACCCGCTCCTGGCCGGAGCCCTGGCACGTGGGACAGGTGTCCACCTTGCTGCCCGGCTTCGCGCCGGTGCCCTTGCAGGTGGGGCACTCCTCGTCCCGGACCAGGTTGATGTCCTTCTCGCAGCCCATGGCCGCCTCCTCGAAGGAGATGGTCAGGTCGTAGCGCAGGTCGTCGCCCCGCATGGGCCCGTTGGGCCGCCCGCCGCCGCCGAAGCCGCCGCCGGTGAATATGTTGAAGATGTCGTCGAAGCCGCCGAACCCGCCGCCGCCAAAGCCGCTGAAGTCGCCGTATCCGCCGCCGCCGAAGCCCGCCTGGGGGCCGTCGTGGCCGAACTGGTCGTACTGGGCCCGCTTTTGGGGGTTGGAAAGCACCTGGTAGGCCTCGTTGACCTCCTTGAATTTCTCCTCGGCGGTCTTGTCCCCCGGGTTCACGTCCGGGTGATACTTCTTCGCCAGCTTGCGGTAGGCGTTCTTGATCGTCGCCTCGTCCGCGCCCTTCTGTATGCCCAGGACCTCGTAGTAATCACGCTTGTTTGCCATAGTTCACATCACCCTTTCGGGGGAAAATCAATCAGGGATTAGGGATTAGGGATTAGGGATTAGGGATAGTGGCTGACACAGCCATTCCCTTGTCATGCGGATTTAGGGGCGGCGTTGTGCAGCGAAGTTTCTCATGATGCCGCCCGCCGACACAAAATATCGTTCCCATACACGGTACAGCTTCATCCTGCACGCCATCGCGTGAACAGAACTCCTGTAATATGATAACGATTCGTGCGCGGCCTTTCCTAATCCCTAATCCCTAATCCCTAATCCCTCAAATCGGGGCAAGGATCGCAAACGCCCTTGCCCCTCCGATCACTCACAACCTCAGTTGTTGTTATCCGTAAACTCGCTGTCCACGGTGCCGTCGTCGTTGACATTGCTGCCCTGGCCGCCCTGGTAGGTGTAGCCGGTGCCCGCGCCGGGGTCGCCCGCGCCGGGGTTGCCCTGCTGGTAGACCTTGGCGAACACGTCCATGGTGGACTTGCTGAAGCTCTCCATGGCGCTCTTGATCTGCTCCACGTCGTTGGAAGCGCGGGTCTGCTTGAAGCTCTCCAGCTCGCTTTCCACCTTGGCCTTGTCGGCGGGATCCAGCTTGTCGCCCATCTCCTTCAGGGTCTTGTCGGTCTGGTAGATCAGCTGGTCGGCCTGGTTGAAGGTCTCGGCCTGCTCCTTGTTCTTCTTGTCCTCGGCGGCGAACTGGGCGGCCTCGTCCACGGCCTTCTTGATCTCCTCCTCGCTCATGTTGGAGGATGCGGTGATGGCGATGGACTGCTCCTTGCCGGTGCCCAGGTCCTTGGCGGACACGTGCACGATGCCGTTGGCGTCGATGTCAAAGGTGACCTCGATCTGCGGCACGCCGCGGGGCGCGGGGGCAATGCCGGTCAGCTGGAAGCGGCCCAGGGTCTTGTTGTAGGCGGCCATTTCGCGCTCGCCCTGCAGCACGTGCACGTCCACGCTGGTCTGCCCGTCGGCGGCGGTGGAGAACACCTGGGTCTGCTTGACGGGGATGGTGGTGTTGCGCTCGATCAGCCGGGTGAACACGCCGCCCAGGGTCTCGATGCCCAGGGACAGCGGGGTGACATCCAGCAGCACGATGTCCTTCACGTCGCCGCCCAGCACGCCGCCCTGGATGGCAGCGCCAACGGCCACGCACTCGTCGGGGTTGATGCCCTTGAAGGGCTCCTTGCCGGTGATGCGCTGCACGGCCTCCTGCACCGCGGGAATGCGGGTGCTGCCGCCCACCAGGATCACCTTGTCGATCTGCTGCGCGGTGACGCCGGCGTCGCGCATGGCCTGGTTCATCGGGCCCACGGTCTTCTCCACCAGGTCGGCGGTCAGCTCGTTGAACTTGGCGCGGCTGATGGTCACGTCCAGGTGCTTGGGGCCGGTGGCGTCGGCGGTGATGAAGGGCAGGTTCACGTTGGTGCTCATCATGCCGGACAGCTCGATCTTGGCCTTCTCGGCGGCCTCCTTCAGGCGCTGCAGGGCCATGCGGTCCTGGCGCAGGTCGATGCTGTTTTCCTTCTTGAACTCGTCGGCGATGTAGTCGATCAGCCGCTGGTCGAAGTCGTCGCCGCCCAGGCGGTTGTTGCCGGCGGTGGCCAGCACCTCGAAGATGCCGTCGCCAACCTCCATCAGGCTCACGTCGAAGGTGCCGCCGCCCAGGTCGTACACCAGTATCTTGTGGGCGTCGCCCTTGTCCAGGCCGTAGGCCAGCGCCGCGGCGGTGGGCTCGTTGATGATGCGCTTCACATCCAGGCCCGCGATGCGGCCGGCATCCTTGGTGGCCTGGCGCTGGGCGTCGGAGAAGTAAGCCGGCACGGTGATGACGGCCTCGGTGACGGGAGAGCCGATGTAGCTCTCGGCGTCCGCCTTCAGCTTCTGGAGGATCATCGCGCTGATCTCCGGCGGGGTGTAGTTGTGGCCGTCGATGCTCACCTTGCGGTCGGTGCCCATGTCGCGCTTGATGGAAATGACGGTGCGGTCGGGGTTGGTGACGGCCTGGCGCTTGGCCACCTGGCCGACGAGGCGCTCGCCGTTCTTGGAGAAGGCGACGACGGACGGGGTGGTGCGGGCGCCCTCGGCGTTCGCGATGACGACGGGCTCGCCGCCCTCCATGACGGCGACGCAGGAATTGGTGGTGCCCAAATCAATACCGATAATCTTGCTCATAACAGTTACCTCCTATTTTCCCGAAGATGTTCGTTGTTGTCATATGTTAACTCATGATAATGAGGAATTATTCCTCGACGGCCACCTTGACCATCGCGTAGCGGATGATCTTGTCCTTGACCTTGTACCCCTTCTGGAACACCTCCAGCACCTTCCCCGGCTCCTCGCCGGCCTCGCGCATGACCGCGTTGTGCTTCTCGGGGTCGAATTCCTCGCCCAGGGCGGGGACCTCCTCGAACCCGAAGCGCTTCAGGCTCTCCATCAGGGTGTTCAGCGTCATCTTCACGCCGTCCGCCAGGGCCTTGGCGGCCTCGTCCTCGGTCTTCTCGGCGGCGTCTATGGCGCGCTCCAGGTTGTCGATGGCGGGCAGCATGGCCGCGATGGCCTCCCGCACGCCGTCGTCATAGCCGTCGGAGCGGGCGGTCTGGTTGCGGCGCTTGAAGTTCTGGAAGTCGGCCTGGGCGCGCAGCAGGGAATCCTTGAATTCGTCCCGCTGCTTCACGGCCAGCTCCAGCGCGGCCTGCCACTCCTCGGCGGTGGCCACGTGCTCCTCTTCGGCCGGCGCGTCGGAAACCTCCGGCTCCAGGGGCTCGGCCTCCTGCAGCTCCGGCTCCGCGACCGGCTTGTTCTTGTCCTTCTTCTTCATCGTCAAATCCTCACTGTTATCTATATTCAGGCTCTCCCCATGGCGGCGCGGGCGCCGCCACCTTGCCTTCCCCCGTTGGGGAAGGTGGATTCGGCAAAAAATGCCTGCATTGTTTTGCCGAAGACGGATGAGGTCCCCGCCCCACCGCGCATCGTCAGCTTCTACTTATACTCGCTCAACACATCGCTCAGCGCCCGACCCATGAAATCCAGCACCGATATCACCCGGGTGTAATTCATGCGCGTGGGGCCGATGATGCCCAGCGTGCCGGTGGAGTGGTCCCCCACCCGGTAGCTGGCGGTGACGATGGAGCAGTCGTCCAGCTCGGGCACCTCGTTCTCCGGCCCGATGCGGATGCTGACCTCCATGCTGCCCTCCCGGCCCATGAGCCTTCGCAGGGTGTCCTTCGATTCCAGCACCGACAGGAAGCTGCGCGCCTTGTTGACGTCGCTGTACTCGGGGTATTCCAGCAGGTTCGCGCTGCCGCCGACGATCACGTCCGAGGCGTCGCCCCCCTGCTCCAGCCGCTTCTCGATCACCTGCAGCGCCTCGCCCAGCAGCTTGCGGTTCTGCTCGGCGTTCTTCAGCAGGTCGGCGAAGGCCTGTCGCACGCCCTCCAGCGGCTGGTCGCCCAGGCGCTGGGTCAGTATGCGGGAGATGCCGTACAGGTCGTCGGCGTCCAGCTCCTCGGGCACCCTGATCACCGCGTCCTTCACGATCCCGGCGGTGGTGACGATGATCATCAGCGCCGTGCGCTCCGCCACCGGCACCAGCTGCACGTGCTTGATGCGCAGCGTGCCCAGCTTCGGGGCCACGATCACCGAGGTGTACTTCGTCGCGTCGGATAGCACGTTGGCCGCGCTGCGGATCACGCCCTCCACCTGCTTCGACCGGGACACCAGGTGCTCGTGCATCCGCTCCCGCTCGTCGCTGGTCAGCTTGCAGGTCTTCATCAGGTGGTCTACATACAATCTGTAGGCCTTGTAGGAGGGCACCCGCCCCGCCGAGGTGTGGGGCTGGGCCAGATACCCCAGCTCCTCCAGGTCGCTCATCTCGTTGCGTATGGTCGCCGGCGAAAAGCCGACGCCGGACTTGCGGGAGATCGTGCGGGAGCCCACCGGCATCGCCGTCATGATGTAGTCGTCGATGATGGCCTGCAATATGCGATACTTGCGCTCGTCCAATTGCATCCTGAACTCCCCCTTTCCGCCAATGCCGCCCCGGCGAAGAAGCTCCTTCGGCTCCGGCCCTGCCCCCGCCCGGTATGACGCCGGCGCGCTGCGCCTGTCAGCCTGGGGGAAGTGAAGGCCCTTTCCGGTCGGGCATTGTCTTTCTCCGGCCTGTTAGCACTCAAAGCCATCGAGTGCTAACGGCTGAACATAATATACAACCTCCGGCAGGTTTTGTCAATGGGTTTTCGATTTCAGTTGGTGTAAATGTTTGGTTAACCGTTGTGACCCGGCAAGTCAAGGGTCTTCAACGCCGATATGGCGGAAAAGTCGCCGCAGGATTGTATAGGTTTAGGTTGAGATTAGTATCAGCGTCCCGATCCCCCATCCCCCGCCGCCACGCTTTGCCCGCGCTCCCCGTACTGTCCTCAATATATCGTTACTGCTCAGCGTACACTCCCTCAGTCACGCTTCGCGTGCCAGCTCCCTCAGAGAGGGAGCCTTTTGGTGTGAGCATGCGCCTTACAGGCTCCCGTTCAGGCCCCCTCCCTGAGGGGGCTGGCTGGCCGTCAGGCCAGACTGAGGGAGTTTATCAGAGGTACGGC
>ONJE01000448.1 GCA_900318045.1 uncultured Eubacteriales bacterium | reverse complement strand
TAGGGAATGGCGACTGTTGGAGCAATCGCCCTCTCCCCGACGAATCACAATTATCCCCATCTCATCGACGGAGGACTGTTATATGGATCTGTTTCAGGCGGAAAGCCAATCTGACAATCACAGTATGAATCCGGGAGACGCGGCGCTGGTGCGTGCACTGGCGGGGCGGCATGTTGTGAAGGGCACCGCGAAGCTGCGCTTGTCCCGGGGCGCCCCGGCGCGCCTGTCATCACTGCTGGACGCGGCGACACGGCTTCGCCCGTCAGACGGCTCCGACCCGGCGCTCGCGCTTCTGGACGCCCATGCCCCGCAGATCGAAGCCTGCGTTGACCGGGCATCGTCGGAGGACGGCATGCGGCTGCCCGCCTGGAATGGAATGCCGAGGATTCAGGCCTTGTTGGCTGCGCTGTGCGTCGGAGACAGTTCCATTACCGAACAGCGCCTGATGGATGCCGTTGCCATGCTGGATTCCCTGCAACCGATGAAACAGGATGAGCTGTGGGCCGTGCCCGCCGCGCTGCGCGTCGTGGTATCGGAGGGATTGATGCATGCGGCGGTGGCGATCGTGAAACGGGCAGAGGCACGTTTCGACGCCGACCATTGGGTGAGCAAGCCGGGAGGCACCATTTCCCGTCGCGGCATGGCCTTTCTCGCCCGGGCGCTGGGTCAGGCGGAGGCGGTGTCCCGGCCTGCGGCGCGACAGAGGATTGACGCGGCCCTTGCCCGACGAGCGCTTTCGGCGGAGACCGTCGTCGCCAGGGACCAGGCAGAGGCGGCCGGACTGCTGATGCGGCTGGAAAACCTGTTGGCAACCCGGCGCATGGTCGATGCGCTGAACTGGCAGGTGTGCTTTCAGCGCCTCTCACGGGTCGAGAAAACCCTCTGTCGGGAGACGGCGGGCACCTATACGGCCATGGACGACGCTTCCCGGGCTGCGGTGCGGGCGCAGGTTGCCCACATCGCCCGAAGGGTGGGGCTGCCTGAACTGTCGGTAGCCCGTGCTGCCGTGGAAGCCGCCCGGTCTGGTGAAGGCATGCGCCGCGAGGTGTGCTGGTGGCTTTACGATGACGTGGGGAGGCGGGCGCTCCTAACCCGGATGGATCGTGACAAAGCGCGTTTGCGAAAACTGGTTCCCGACCCTTCGGGTCATCGGACAGTCATAATCCTGTTGCTCCTGGCGGTACTGATGGCACTGCTGCTGGCGCTCTGTGCGGATACGCCCTGGCTTTGGCCCGCCTGTGTTGTGCTGGGCTGGGGTGCTGCCGACGTTCTGGCTGCCCGCCTGTACCCCGGATGGTTCCCGCCGGCGCGGCTATTGAAGATCGATCTGAAACAGGTACAGGAGGACTGTGCCACGCTGGTGACGATGCCGGTGCTGATGTCCTCGCCAAAGCGTGTGGAGGACGTCTGCGCCCAGTTGGAGGCGCTGGGATGCCTGGAGATGAGTACAAATATAGCGTTCCTGCTGTTGGGCGACCTGGCTGACGCCCCTGAAGGGGACATGCCCGGCGACGGCGACATACTGGAACGTGCCCGAAACTGTATCGACGCCATGAATGCCCGGGCGGGGTGGGCGAAGTATGCCCTGCTGGTGCGCGGGCGGACGCTGTTGCGGGCGGACGGCGTGTGGATAGGGCGGGATCGCAAGCGGGGCGCGCTGATGGACCTGAACCAGCTGTTGCTGGACCGGGAAGGTGCTGAGTCGGCCTTTGCCGTCGAAGGAAGCGCCTGCGCGCGCTTGAAGGGGCGCTTTAGATACGTCATCACGCTGGATGCCGACACCCGCGCCCTGCCGGACGACCTGCGCCAGCTGATCGGCGCGATGGCGCACCCGCTGAACCGGGGCTACGGTGTGCTCCAGCCCCGCATGGAGACGCTGCCCTCCGCCTGCGTCAACGGCTTCGTGAGGCTGTTCGCCGGGGTGGGAGGCGTGAGTGCCTATCCGGTTTGCGCGTCAAACCTGTGGCAGGATGTCACGGGCTACGGCATCTATGGCGGCAAGGGTATCTACGACGTGGCCGCCTTCCAGAAAAAGGTGGAGGGCGCG
>ONJE01000091.1 GCA_900318045.1 uncultured Eubacteriales bacterium | reverse complement strand
GGCCTGAACGGGAGCATGTAAGGCGCATTCTCACACCAAAAGGCTCCCTCCCTGAGGGAGCTGGCACGCGAAGCGTGACTGAGGGAGTGTACGCTGAGCAGTAACCTTGCCCTGTGATTGCGCAAACTTGCCCTTGACAATCGGCAGGGGGTCTTGGTACAATAAACTGATTTATCAGCGTTCAACCTGGAGGTTTTCGGATGTACGTGATCGTGGGCCTGGGCAACCCGGGCAGAAAGTACCAGCACACCCGCCACAATGTGGGCTTCGACGTGACCGAGGTGCTGTCGCAGAAGTATGACATACCGATGCAGCGCCTGCGCTGCAAGGCGGTGGTGGGTGAGGGCACGATCCGCGGCCAGCGGGTGGCCCTGTGCCAGCCCCAGACCTTCATGAACCTGTCCGGCGAGAGCGTGGTGCAGCTGGTGAACTGGTACAAGCCCGAGCACGACCAGCTGATCGTCTGCTACGACGACGTGGACCTGCCCGAGGGCAAGCTGCGTTTCCGTCCCAAGGGCTCGGCGGGCACCCACAACGGTATGCGCAACATCATCTATCTGCTGGGCTGGGACGACTTTCCCCGGGTGCGGGTGGGCATCGGCCGTCCCCCCGAGGGCTGGGACATGAAGGACTGGGTGCTGGCCGGCTACCAGACCAGTCAGCTGCGCCAAACCATGTTCGAAGCCTACACGGGCGCGGCGGATGTGGTGGCCGAACTGATCGGAAGCGGCGTAGATGCCGCAAGGCAGCTGGTGGGGAAGTTGAACGGATGATGGTTTGCGGCGGCCCGGGAGCCGTTACGGCGATGATTGTCCTGCCTGCGATACCGACATGCAGCGGCGGCGCCTGTGCCGCCATTCAAGGGCGCAGGATAAGGAACCTTCGCGAAATAACCTGTACATCTTGCTTGCCTGAATCTGTCCTTGTACCCTTCGGCCTGAAAGGCCTTCGGCATCGCTGTCGTCGGTCAACGATGTAAGGGCCTGTGCATACATTATTCATACATTATGCTTGCCTGAATCCGCCATTGCCGCGTTGTCGTCGGTCAGTCGTCGGTCAACGTGCCCCGGCACGCCTCCCTCCTCCGCCTTGCACTGACGCATTCATTCTGCGCATCCTGTACAAATAATTTATGCACGGTCCCTAACCTATGATTTCTGCAGGCTGAACCTGGTCAAAATTACGCTCATCATACCACTACCCAATCATGCGGTATTTCCTTAATCATGGAGGCATATGCAGGATACGAACTGGAAGCTGAACTGTCTGTTTGAGCCGATGGAAGGCCTGGCCGCCTTCGGCGAGCTGACCCGCGCGCTGGAAAAGCCGGGGGTCTGTTCGGCCTATGGTCCGGACGATTCCCAGCGGGCCCACCTATTGGCCGCGGCAGCGCTGAAGCTGGACCGGCCGCTGTTGGTGATCGAGCCCAACGATGTGGCCGCGGCCCGCATGGCCGAGGATTTGAACGTGCTGCTCTCCGGCGCGGCGCGGCTGCTGCCTCCGAGGGACATCACCTTCCTGAAGACCGCTGCCTCCAGCCGCGACCTGTCCATGCGCCGCATCGAGGCTTTGGGCGACTGTCTCAGCGGCAGCGTGAAGGCGCTGGTGACTTCGGCGGACGCCGTGCTGTTCCGGCTGGCCCCGGCGGGAGAATTCGCCGGTCGCATCATCGATATCGCCGAGGGGGCGCAGATCGAACCCGCCGAGCTGATGCAGAAGCTGACCCTGGCCGGTTACGAACGGGTGCAGCTGGTGGAGGCCCGGGGTCAGTGCGCCCTGCGCGGCGGCATACTGGACGTGTACCCGGTGGGTGGCCCCGGCGCGCTGCGGGTGGAGTTCTTCGACGACGAGGTGGATTCCATACGCACCTTCGACGTAATGACCCAGCGCTCCATTTCCCGGCGGCCCGCGGTGCGCCTGTATCCGGCCCAGGAGATTACGCTGGACGCCGACGCCCGGGCGAGGGCTGCCGAATCGCTCCAGGCGATGTTGGAGACCTTCGACGACGGCGCGGGCCGGGACCGGCAGGCGTCCATCGAGAAGATGTCCGCCGAAGCGGAGGACGGAGACGGCGAAGCCCCCCGCAAGAAAGGCAGGCGGGGTGTGGTGGCCCTGCCGAAGAAGGTCACGCTGGGCTCGGCACTGAAGCGCAACTTCGGCGGCGTGGTGGAGGTGCTGAAGAATGGCCTGGCCCCCGATGGCGGCGATTCGCTGCTGCCGGTATTGCTGGACTACCGGGACACCCCGGCGGACTACCTGGACGACCCCGTCGTGGTGTTTGACCAGCCCGAGCGGCTGCGGGAGCGCTGCGAGAACCGCTTCCTGGAGTTCAGGGAGCGCTATCTCGCCGCCCTGGATCGCCAGGAGGCCCTGCCCTGCCAGGCGGAGATACTCATCACCTATGACGAGCTGCTGGCCCGACTGTCAGGGAGAAGCATACTGCTGACCAACCTGTTCATGCGCGCCGAGCCGGACTTTGCGCCCACGGCCCTGGTGAAATTCGAGTGCCGCAACGCCGCGGCCTACCAGGGCAACGTGAAGGATCTGGCCCGGGACCTGGACCGCTGGAAGGCGGAGGGTTGGCGGGTGGCCCTGCTGGCCGGGGGTACGGCCAGGGGCGAGCGCCTTGAAGGCGCGCTGAATACCCAGAACAGTCCCGCGCCCTTTGTAACCGAGCTGCCCCAGGCGCTGGAGCCGGGTCAGCCGATGATTTTTCCCACGACGATCAACCGGGGCTTCATCTACCCGGAGATCAAATTCGCCGTGGTGGCGGAGTCGGACATCTACGGCGTGAACCGCCAGCGCGCCCGGGCAAGGGCTGCCAGCGGCGAGAAGATCGCCGCCTTCACCGATTTGAAGGTAGGGGACTACGTGGTCCATGAGAACCACGGCATCGGCCAGTACATGGGCATGGTGCGCCTGGCCAGCGACGGCACCTACCGGGATTTTCTGCACATCCGCTATCAGGGCAGCGACAAACTGTACGTGCCCACCGACCAGCTGGATCGGGTACAGAAGTACATCGGCAGCGAGGGCGAGGCCCCGAAGCTGAACCGGCTGTCCGGCGGCGAGTGGCAGCGGCAGAAGAGCAAGGTGCGCCAGTCCATCCGGGAGATTGCGGGGGACCTGCTGAAGCTGTACGCCCAGCGCGAGTCCATCCCCGGCTTCGCCTTCGACCCGGATACTCCCTGGCAGCGGGAGTTCGAGGACAGCTTTCCCTTTGAGGAGACCCCGGACCAGCTGGCCGCCATCGACGACATCAAGCGGGACATGGAGCAGCCCAAGATCATGGACCGGCTGCTTTGCGGCGACGTGGGCTACGGCAAGACCGAGGTGGCGCTGCGGGCCATATTCAAGTGTGTTATGAGCGGCAAGCAGGCTGCCATGCTGGCCCCCACCACCATACTGGTGCAGCAACACTACGCCACGATGCTGAATCGCTTCGCGGGCTTCCCCATCCGGGTGGAGACCATCAGCCGCTTCAAGACGGCGGCGGAGCAGAGGCAGATCATCGAAAAACTGAAAAACGGCGAGCTGGACGTAGTGGTGGGTACCCATCGGCTGCTGGCAAAGGACGTGGCCTTCAAGGACCTGGGCCTGCTGGTGGTGGACGAGGAACAGCGCTTTGGCGTTACCCACAAGGAGGCCATCAAGCAGATGAAGCGCTCGGTGGACGTGCTGACGCTGACGGCCACGCCCATCCCACGCACGCTGCACATGAGCATGGTGGGCATACGGGACATGTCCCTGCTGCAATCGCCGCCGGAGGAGCGATACCCGGTGCAAACCTATGTGGTTGAATACTCCGACGGCCTGGTGCGCGACGCCATACTGCGGGAGCTGGGGCGCGGGGGCCAGGTGTACGTGCTGCACAACCGGGTGCAGACCATCGAGATCATGTATTCCCGGCTGAAAAAGCTGGTGCCCGAGGCCCGCATCGCCATCGGCCACGGCCAGATGCGCGAGCACGCCCTGGAGGACGTGATGCTGGACTTCTACGACGGCAAGTTTGACGTGCTGCTGTGTACCACCATCATCGAGGCCGGGCTGGACGTGCCCCGGGCCAATACGCTGATCGTCTGCGACGCCGACCGCTTCGGCCTGTCCCAGCTGTACCAGCTGCGCGGCCGCGTGGGCCGCAGCAACCGGCTGGCCTACGCCTACCTGACGGTGAACCCCAGCAAGGTACTCACCGAGGCGGCGGACAAGCGCCTGGCTGCCATACGGGAGTTCACTGAGTTCGGCTCCGGCTTCCGCGTGGCCATGCGGGATTTGGAGATCCGCGGCGCGGGCAACCTGCTGGGCAGCGAACAGAGCGGCTTCATGGCTTCGGTAGGCTATGATTTGTACGTGAAGATGATCGGGGAGAGCGTGCGGGAGCTTCGGGGCGACGTGAACCTGGAGGACATCGAGACCCGCATGGATTTGAAGATCGACGCTTACCTTCCCCAGGAATACATTCCCAACGACCTGCTGCGGGTGGAGATGTACAAGAAGATCGCCTCCATCCGGGACAGGGACAGCCGCAACGATCTGATCGACGAGCTGATCGATCGCTTCGGCGACCCCAACCGCCCGGTGATGAACCTGATCGAAACCGCCCATTTGAAGGCGCTGTGCGCCCGCATCGGCATCGACTACGTGACCCTGCGGGGCGACGAGCTGATGATGCGCTTCTCCATGGCGGCCGACATCGACGGCATCCGCGTGCTCACTGCCCTCAAGGGCTTTCCCCAGTACCTGCGCGTGAAGCCCATCAACCCCATGGAGGTCTATTACTACGAGCGCGGCAAGGACCCCGAGGCCATGCTTCGCGGCTGCGTGAAGGTGATGGAGCAGGTGGTCCGGCGCTTTGAGATGGATGGCACGGCGGAAGTGGAGTAGGCGCGCGCGATTTGTCGTTTCACCTGGAAATCTGCTATGAAATTCAAAGTAGATGAGATGCGTTATACAGGCGACGACGTGACAGAGAGCAAGATCAGATGTATTCCTCTCGACAGTTCAATGTTTCAGGTATATGTGAAGCTGTATAACGCCGGCTTTTACGAAATGCGCAAAGCCCTGGGCATCGCGCCCAACAATGTTTTGGGAGACCAACGTGAGATCCCCGGCAGGGGGCAAGGGTATTCACCTGCTTTTGAACGGGGAAGGGGACATCATCGGCTCCGTGGCGTGCCGCGGTAATGAGATCGACGATCTGTTTGTGAGTCAGAAATATCGAGGACGCGGTTACGGGAAGGCGCTGCTGCTGTGGGCTATGAATCACATTCGGCTTCATAGCCGGGAACCGATCACACTGCATGTGGCTGAATGGAACGGCGCGGCCGTGAAGCTGTATATCAGCGCGGGATTTGAGATCGCGAAGACTGAAACGCTGGGACAGGATTGAAAGGGTACGGATATGGCGAAGGGCTTTCTGCCGGTGAACCTGAACGAGGCGCGCGCCCTGGGCTGGGACGCGCCGGATTTCGTGTACGTCACCGGCGACGCCTATGTGGATCACCCCTCCTTCGGGCTGGCCATCATATCCCGCGTGCTGGAAAAGGCCGGTTACCGGGTGGCGATGCTGCCCCAGCCGGACTGGCACAGCTGTGAACCTTTCAAGGCCTATGGCCGTCCGAAAATTGGCTTCCTGGTCACGGCGGGGGTCATCGATTCGATGGTCAACCACTACACCGCCGCGAAGAAGAAGCGCAGCGAGGACGCCTATTCCCCCGGCGGGAAGGCCGGCCACCGCCCAGACCGGGCCACCATCGTCTACTGTAACCGCATCCGTGAGGCCTTCGGGAACGTGCCCATCGCCATCGGCGGGGTGGAGGCGTCGCTGCGTCGCTTCGCCCATTACGACTACTGGGACGACCGGGTGCGCAACTCTATACTCGTGGACAGCGGCGCAGACGTGCTGATGTTCGGCATGGGCGAGCGCAGTGTGCTGAGGGTGGCCGAGTGGATGGCCTCGGGGCGGGATTTTTCCGAGATGCGCATCCCGGGCACCTGCGTTATGGCCGGTGAGGTGCCCGAGGGCTTCATCGAGATCCCGGCGTGGGAGGTCGTGGCGAAGGACAGGCGGGCCTACGCCGAGGCGTTCCGGGTGCAGTACGACCAGCAGGACCCGGTGCGGGGCAGGCCAATCGCCCAGAAGCACGGGAAGAAGTGGATGTTGCAGAACACGCCGGACATGCCCCTGAGCCAGAGAGAGCTGGACGCGGTGTACGCGCTGCCCTACATGCGAACGTACCATCCGATGTACGAGAAGAACGGCGGCATCCCGGCCATCGAGGAGGTCAGGTTCTCCATCGCTTCGGTGCGGGGCTGCTTCGGCGCTTGCAGCTTCTGCGCGCTGACCTTCCACCAGGGGCGCATCGTCACCGCCCGCAGCAAGGCGTCTATCGTCGGGGAGGGCAGGCTGCTCACAAAACAGCCCGGCTTCAAGGGTTACATACACGACGTAGGCGGCCCCACGGCCAACTTTCGCCGCCCCGCGTGCGACAAGCAGCTGAAGACCGGGGCCTGCGCCCACCGGCAGTGCCTGTTCCCGAAGCCCTGCCCGAACCTGGTAGCCGACCATCGGGAGTACATCGACATCCTGAAAACCCTCCGGGAGCTGCCCGGGGTCAAGAAGGTGTTCGTGCGCTCGGGCATACGCTACGACTACGTGATGGCCGATAAAAAGGGACGTTTTTTGTCGGAGCTGGCGAAGCACCATATCTCCGGCCAGCTGAAGGTGGCTCCGGAGCACGTCAGTCCCCGGGTGCTGCACTACCTGGGCAAACCGGATGTAGCGGTCTATGATGCCTTCGTGCAGAAGTATAAACAGATCAACGAAAACCTGGGGCTCAAGCAATACCTGGTGCCCTACTTCATGTCCAGCCACCCCGGCTGCACGCTGGACGACGCCATACTGCTGGCCCAGTACATGAAGCGCACCGGCCAGCACCCGGACCAGGTTCAGGACTTCTATCCGACCCCCGGCACGCTGTCCACGGCCATGTTCTTCACCGGCCTGGACCCCCGGGACATGAGCCCGGTCTACGTGCCCCGGGACCCGAGGGAAAAGGCCATGCAGCGGGCGCTGATGCACTACTTCAAGCCCGGCAACCGGGCGCTGGTGCTCGCGGCGCTTAAGAAGGCGGGCCGGGAGGACCTGATCGGCTGGGGGCCGGAGTGCCTGATCGCGCCTCGAGAGCGTAAGCCCAGGGACGATAAAAAGCCCGCGCAGAAGGGGCGGGGCTGGGAACAGACCCCAAGGCAGAAGAAGCACAACCATACCGCAAACAGGAGGAAACCACGATGAAAAAGGGCGATATCAAGCGGGTACAGATACTGGACACCGCCGAGAAACTGTTCTTCGAGCAGGGCTACGACCGCACCTCGGTGCAGGACATACTCAACGCCCTTCAAATGTCCAAGGGCGGCTTCTACCACTATTTCGACGCCAAGGACAGCGTGCTCAAGGCGGTCAGCGAGCGCCGGGCCCAGAGCCGCTTTGACCAGCTGAACGCCGCCATCTACGGCTTGCGGCGCAGCCCCGTGGAAAAGCTGAACATGATACTGGCTATGGCAAACCTGTTCGAGGCGGAGGAAGCGCCCTTTGCCGCGCTGATGCTGAAGCTGTGCTATCGGGACAAGGACGCCTCGATGAACGCCCACCGGCGCCGCATACTGGTGGACCGGTTGTTGCCCACGCTGAACGACGTGATTGCCGAGGGCGTGGCCGACGGCAGCTTCCACACCCGCCACCCAATGGAGATCGGCCGCCTGCTGCTGCTGATGGCCTGCGACGTGGATGACGAGGTCTGTGGCATGCTGGCCGACAACCCGGACAACCCCGATGTGATGCTGCCCATGTTGGAGATTTTGAACACCTGGCGGGAGAGCATCGAAAAGCTGGCGGGCGCGCCCTTTGGCACCGTCGTGCTGTTCGAAGCTGGCCGGCTGATCGACGCCTGGCAGGCAGCGGCCGCCATACTGAACAAGGAGGAAAAACCCCAATGAGAAAGCTGTTTGTGATGCTGCTGATGGCTGCGCTGTTGGTGCTGCCCGCGATGGCAGAGGGAAAACCGACCAAAACCCCTGCGGAACCGACACCTGCCGCGACCGAAGCGCCCGCCGGGCCCATGCCCACCTGGGACGACACCATCCAGCAGGCCGCCGGTGATCCGCTGCCCGGCGCGGGTCAGCAGGCCGAGGACGCCGGCGAAACCCTGCCGCCGGTGCCCAGCGTTGTGATGCAACTGGTGGAATCCGAAAAGCCGCTGTCCGGCGTCAAAATCGGCATCGACCCGGGCCACCAGGCCAAGGGCAACAACGAAAAGGAGACCATCGCCCCCAACAGCAAGAAAACCAAGCCCAAGGTATCCTCCGGTACCGCCGGGGTGAAGACGCGCATTCCCGAGTACAAGACCACGCTGGAGATCTCACTGAAGCTGCGGGACGCACTGGTCGAGCAGGGCGCCGAGGTTTACATGACCCGTGAAACCCACGACGTGAACATCTCCAACCAGGAGCGGGCAAAGATGATGAACGCCCTGGGGGTGGACCTGGTGCTGCGCATCCACTGCGACGGCGTGGATAACCACTCTAAGCACGGTATCGCCGTGTATTGCAGCAAGTCCAACAGCATCGCCGCCGAGAGCTACCGCGCCTGCGAGGCCATATTGCCCGCAGTGTGTGCGGTCACCGGCGCGAAGAGCAACGGCATCATATCAAATGACAACTACACCGGTCAGAACTGGTCCACGGTGCCCTGCCTGATGGTGGAATGCGGCTTTGCCAGCAACCCCGAGGAGGACGTGCTGTTGAATACCGAGGACTACCAGTGGAAGCTGGCCGAGGGTTTGACCCAGGGCATCGTCGATTACATCGCCAAGCGGGACGGGACGTAAGGTCATACCTGTGATACCAGCTATGTTATTTTTTCACTATGCGAGGTATTTAACCCGGCGTTTAATTGACTTTTGACACCCAAACGGGTATAATGGTTCGGTAAGCCGCTCGAAACCGGCTTAAAATGTATGTTCGGAAGGTTATTAACCTACGGTTTTGAACCTCCGGCTGCTGCCAAGTTTCGGCGAGATTTTTGTATAGGAGGTGCAACGCGTGTACGCAGTCATTAAGACCGGTGGCAAGCAGTACCGTGTTCAGCAGGGCGACGTTATCTTTGTAGAGAAGCTCAACGCTCAGGCGGATGAAGCGGTTACTTTCGATGAGGTTCTGCTCGTCGGTGATGCAGACCAGTCCAAGGTCGGCACGCCCGTGGTTGAGGGCGCGAAGGTCGAAGGCAAGGTGCTGGCTCAGGTGAAGGGCAAGAAGATCGTCGTCTATAAGTACAAGGCCAAGAAGAACGAGCGCAAAAAGCAGGGCCATCGTCAGCCCTACACCAAGGTTGAGATCACGGCCATCGTCGGCTGATGAAGGGCCTTGGCAACGCCGTCACCTTTTTCCGAAGGGCCGACGGCACTCTGACGGGATATCGGGCCCAAGGGCATACGGGCTATGCCGAGGCCGGCCATGACATTGTCTGCGCCGCCGTGTCGGCGCTGACCCAGAGCACGCTCAACGGTTTGAAGGGCGTGTTGAAGGCGCCGGTGATGTTCGATATCGACGATCAGGGAGCGACTTTGGAAGCAGAATTGACGCCCGAAGCCACCGGGGAACAGGTGAAGCAGGCACAGCTGTTGCTTGTCACCCTGCTGGAAGGGCTTCAGGCCATCGAGAGGAGTTATCCTCGAAACGTTCGCATATTCTTCGAAGAACGGAGGTAAAGCACATGTTCATGATGAATCTTCAGCTCTTCGCTCACAAGAAGGGAATGGGCTCCTCCCGCAACGGCCGCGACAGCCATGCGCAGCGCCTGGGCGTGAAGCGCGCAGATGGCCAGTTCGTGCTCGCGGGCAACATTCTCGTTCGTCAGCGCGGAACGAAATTCCATCCCGGCAAGAACGTGGGCATCGGCGACGACGATACCCTGTACGCGAAGCTGGATGGCGTCGTAAAGTTCGAACGTCTGGGCAAGACCCGCAAGCAGGTCAGCATCTATCCCAAGACGGAAGTTGCGGCGGAATAATCCGATATGGATTCATGGGGCGCGTCAAAGTAATCTTTGACGCGCCCTTATACTAATCTCAATCTAAATGTATGCAAGCATGCGAGCGGATTTTTCGTCATACCAAGGCGAAGGCCCGCAGGCTTGCTGGCGGCAAGTCAAGGG
>ONJE01000177.1 GCA_900318045.1 uncultured Eubacteriales bacterium | reverse complement strand
AATAAGCTGATCGTGATGACCGGCCTGTCCGGCAGCGGCAAGAGCAGCCTGGCCTTTGACACCATCTACGCCGAGGGCCAGCGGCGCTATGTGGAATCGCTGTCTTCCTACGCCAGACAGTTCCTGGGACAGATGGAGAAGCCGGATGTGGACTACATCGAAGGCCTTTCCCCCGCCATCTCCATCGACCAGAAGACCACCAGCCGCAACCCCCGTTCCACCGTTGGCACGGTGACGGAGATCCACGACTACCTTCGGCTGATGTACGCCCGGATTGGCGTGCCTCACTGCCCCAAGTGCGGCAAGCCCATCCAGCAGCAGACCGTGGACCAGATCGTGGACCAGATCATGGCCCTGCCCGAGCGCACAAAGCTGATGATACTGGCCCCGGTGGTGCGGGGGCGCAAGGGCGAATTCGTAAAGATGCTGGAGGATATGACCAAGCAGGGCTATGTCCGCGCGCGCATCGACGGCGAGCTGTGCGAGCTTTCTGACCCGCCGAAGCTGGTGAAGAACAAAAAGCACACGGTGGAGATCGTAATCGACCGCCTTGTCGTGCGTCCGGACATCCAGCAGCGGCTGACGGATTCGCTGGAGACGGCCATGAAGCTGGCGGAGGGATTGGTAATCGCGTCTGTGATTGATGGCGAGGAAACGCTGTTCAGCCAGAATTACGCCTGCCCGGACTGCGGTATCTCCATTGGCGAGCTGACCCCCCGCATGTTCTCCTTTAACAACCCCTACGGCGCGTGCCCCACCTGCTCCGGTCTGGGCATGCTCATGAAAATTGATCCGGGCATTGTCATACCCGACCGAAGCCTGTCCCTGAATCAGGGGGCCATACAGGTGTCCGGCTGGAACAGTGGCGAGTTCGATTCCATGGCCCACACCTATCTCACAGCCCTGTCCGAGCAGTACGGCTTCTCTCTGGATACCCCGGTAAAGGACCTGCCCGAAAGCGCGATGAATATCCTCCTCTACGGCACGAACGGCGAGAAGGTGCGCATACACTACACCCGGGGCGACGGAGGCGGCACGTTCTCCGCACCTTTCGAGGGCATCATCACCAACCTGGAGCGCCGCTACCGGGAGACGAATTCCGATGCCATGAAGAACCTGTACGAGGGCTACATGAGCCAGGTACCCTGCCCTGACTGCGGCGGCAAGCGGTTGAAGAAGGAGTCGCTGGCGGTGACCATCAAGGAGCGCAACCTCGCCGAGATCTCCGACCTGTCTGTGCGGGACTGCCGTGCCTTTTTCGACGGCATCACCCTGACCGAGCGGGAGCGGATCATCGCCCATCAGATTCTGAAGGAGATACAGTCCCGACTGGGGTTTTTGACCGACGTCGGTTTGGGCTACCTGACCCTGTCCCGCAGCGCTGGCACGCTGTCAGGCGGCGAGGCCCAGCGCATCCGTCTGGCTACACAGATCGGCAGTGGCCTGGTGGGCGTTCTGTACATATTGGACGAGCCCTCCATCGGCCTGCACCAGCGGGACAACCGGCGACTGCTGAACAGCCTGAAGGGATTGCGGGACCTGGGCAACACGCTGATCGTCGTCGAACATGACGAGGAGACCATGCTGGACGCCGACTGGATCGTGGATGTCGGCCCCGGCGCGGGCATCCACGGCGGCGAAATCGTGGCCGAGGGCACGCCTCAACAGATCATGGCGAACCCCGCCTCCCTCACCGGGCAATACCTGTCAGGCAAGAAGTTCGTGCCCATCCCCGCATACCGGCGCGAGCCCTCCGGCTGGCTGACCATCCGCGGCGCGCGGACCAACAACCTCAAAAACATCGACGTGAAGCTGCCCCTGGGCGTCATCACCTGCGTGACCGGCGTGTCAGGCAGCGGCAAATCGTCGCTGGTGAATGAGATACTGTACAAATCGCTGTCGAAGATGCTGAACCGCAGCCGCCAGCGTGCCGGAGCACACGACGGCATCGACGGCGTGGAGCAGCTGAACAAGATCATTGCCATCGACCAAAGTCCCATCGGTCGCACGCCCCGGTCCAACCCCGCCACCTACACCGGCCTGTTCGACATGATCCGCGACGTGTTCGCCGCCACGCCGGACGCCAAGGCCCGGGGCTACAAGCCCAACCGCTTCAGCTTCAACGTGAAGGGCGGGCGCTGCGAGGCCTGCTCCGGCGACGGCATCATCAAGATCGAAATGCACTTCCTGTCGGACGTCTACGTGCCCTGCGAGGTGTGCAAGGGGCGCCGCTACAACCGGGAGACGCTGGAGGTGCGCTACAAGGGCAAGAACATCTATGAGGTGCTGGAGATGACCGTGGACGAGGCCCTGGACTTCTTCCGCCCCATACAAAAAATCGCCCGCAAACTGGAAACCATGCGGGACGTGGGACTGGGCTACGTCAAGCTGGGCCAGCCTGCTACCACCCTCTCCGGCGGCGAGGCCCAGCGGGTCAAGCTGGCCACGGAGCTGTCGCGACAGGCCACGGGCCGAACCATCTACGTGCTGGACGAACCCACCACCGGCCTGCACGTGGCCGACGTGGAGCGCCTCATCCAGGTGCTGGACCGGCTGGCCGAGTCCGGCAACACCGTGGTGGTGATCGAGCATAACCTTGACGTGATCAAGACCGCCGATTACATCATCGACCTGGGTCCCGAGGGCGGCGATGGCGGCGGCACCGTGGTCACCACCGGCACGCCGGAGGCGGTGGCTGAATGCGAAGCCAGCTTCACCGGGCAATACCTGAAGCGGGCGCTGAACAACTGGGGAAGGTAAGGCACTGTTCAGCAAACGTGAAAGGATCCTTCGCAGTGCTCAGGATGATACTTTCATGCCTGTCATCCCGGGCGCAGCGAAGGATCCCGTCCTGTCGCCGGTCAATAATTTTTTCTCTTCAAATTACATATCCTCTTCTGAATTGACTCTTCAAAAGCTTCATCAGACAGTGCCGGGTCACGTGTGGCTCGCCATATACCGCAAGGTACTTCTGTACAGTTTGCGCATGTTGCCAAATGACGCTTGCCGACACAACAGGCATAGATCGGACACGCTTTTCCGGTGGGTGCGTGAAAAACCTTGCCCGACGCTTCATTGCACCCCTCGCACATCTTACCATATAAATCACAGTTCACACATTTCGTGCCGCAGCAGCTTATTCCCAGAAGCTCGCGCTGTTTTTTCTTGGCAAAGCCTTTCAACACCAGTTCATAGGACTTGTCCAACAATGACTTCAGAAGCTCATCCGGCACTTTCCCGTTCGGCTTTACCGAATTCCAGCAGCGCTTGTCGGAATAGTAGCCTGGGATGATATCTTCAAACTGTTCCCGCAGGAATTCACCCTCCGTGGGCTCCAGCTTCAGGTTGATGTAAACGGGCTTGTCCTCATCGTCCAGCAGGATCGCGGCGAACATCCTGTCCCCGATCTTGTACCGAATCCAGTTCCACTCCGCCTGCAGGTCCTTCGTCACCGCAGGCTTGGCGAGCAGATAGGCGTCCATCCATTCGTAGCGCATGGTTTTACTCCCTGATGATACTAGTATTAGTCTACGGCTGCAAGTTGTCGCTGGTGCATCCGTCACGCCCGCACCAGCTCTGTCACCACGTCGTCCATCACCACCACCACATAGGGCTGGCCGCGGCCAGTGCGGGGCTCGATGGCCACATCCTCGGTCACGCAGGGAGTGACCGTGCCGTTCTTCTGGACGATGTTGAAGCGGAAGGGCTCGGTGACGATCAGCGCCCCGGCGATGGCTTTGCCGTTGGCGCCATTCTTCAGAAAATTGAACGCCTTCACGCCCTTTCCGCCCCGGGCCTGTCGGTCGAAGTCGATCAGCAGGCAGCGCTTCATGTAGCCCATATCGGAGATCATCACGATCTCGCCCTCGCTGTTGTGAACAAAGGCAAAGACCACCTCGTCATCGGCATTCAGCGTCATGGCCTTGACGCCCGCCGCGGTGCGGCCAATTACCGAAACCTCCTCCAGCGCGTAGTGGATGGCCATGCCGCCACGGCTGAGCAGCAGCACGCCATCGAACCCGTCCGGGCGTAAAACCGACATCAGTCGGTCTCCATTCTTCAGGTTCAGCGCCGCGAATTTCGACTTACGCACGTTGTACTCGCCCAGCGCGGTGCGCTTGGTCAGGCCTTTGCGCGTTACGAACATCAATTCACCGGACCAGTCCCCTGCCTCCAGCAGCGCAACCAAACTCTCGTCGGTTTCAAGGCCCGCCAGCACACCGCCCAGGGGCAGGCCGCGGTCCTTGGCCTTGGACACCTCGGTGACCTTCTCCGCCGCCAGTATGTAGGCGTTGCCCACGTCGGTGAAGAACAGCAGCCTGGCGTCTGTCATTGTGCGAATGGTCTGACGGGGCGGGTCGGCAAACTCGCCGTTTGCCACGGCTTTGTCGAACAGCTTCGGCGTCATGCGCTTGACGAAGCCGGCCTGGGTCAGCACCACCACCGTCTCATCGGCAACGGGCTTCTCCTCCTCAATGACGATCTCCTCGAAGGAATCCACCAGCTGGGTACGGCGGGGGTCGGCGAACTTCGAGCGCACCTCCCCCAATTCCTTCTTGATGACACCCAGCAGCTTGCGTTCGCTGCCGAGGATGGCCTTCAGATTGGCAATCAGCTTTAAGAGCTCCTCGTATTCCTTGCGCAAGGACAGCACTTCCAGGTTGGTCAGCCGCTGTAAGCGCATGTCCAGTATGGCCTGGGCCTGGATCTGGGTCAGGTCGAAGCGCTGCATCAGCCTGTCCCGGGCTTCCTTTGGGGTCTTGCTGCTTCGGATGAGCTTGATGACCTCGTCCAGGTTGTCCACGGCGATGATCAGGCCCTCCAGGATGTGGGCCCTGGCCTCGGCCTGTTGCAGCTCGTATTTCGTGCGCCGGGTAACCACGTCCTTCTGGTGGTTGATGTAATACCCGATCATCGGCCGGATGCCCATCTGCTGGGGCTTGCCCTCGGCGATGGCCACCATGTTCACGCCAAACGTGGTTTGGAAGTCCGTATATTTATACAGCGCGTTCAGTATCTTCTCGGGGTCGACGTCCTTTTTGACCTCCACCACGGCCCGCATCCCCATCCGGTCGGACTCGTCGCGGATGTCGTAGATCCCGGCGAAGATGCCCTTCTTTTCCTCACTGACCCGCAGCACCTTTTCCAGCATTGCGGCCTTGTTGACCTGGTAGGGCACCTCGTCCACCACGATCAGCTTCCGGCCCGCTGTACCGTCCTCGATGTGCACCTTCGCCCGAACCTTCAGCTTGCCCCTGCCGGTCTCGTAGGCCTGCACCAGCTCGCCATCCCGCGCCAGCACGCCGCCGGTTGGGAAATCCGGGGCGGGCAAAATCTTCATCAGCTCCGCCGTGGTGATCTTCGGTTTGTCGATCTGGGCCACCACCGCGTCGATGGCCTCCCCCAGGTTATGAGGCGGTATGGACGTGGCCAGGCCCACGGCGATGCCATTCGCGCCGTTCACCAGCAGGTTCGGGAAGCGCGCAGGCAGCAGGTCCGGCTCCCTTTGGGTGTCGTCGAAGTTCAGGTGGAAGCCCACTGTGTCCTTTTCGATGTCCCGGAGCATGGCCATGGCGGCCTCGGTCATGCGGGCTTCAGTGTAGCGCATGGCTGCCGGGCTGTCGCCGTCGATGGAGCCGAAGTTGCCGTGGCCGTCCACCAGCATCGTGCGCATCACAAAGGGCTGGGCCATGCGGGCCAGCGCGTCATAGACCGAGCTGTCGCCATGGGGGTGGTACTTGCCCAGGCAGTCGCCCACGATGCGGGCGCACTTGCGGTGAGGCTTGTCTGGGGTGTTGCCCAGTTCATGCATGGTGAACAGTATGCGCCGCTGCACAGGCTTCAGGCCGTCCTCCACCCTCGGCAACGCGCGCTCCAGTATGACGTGCTCCGAGTAGGGCATCATGGATTCGTGCATCACGTCCTCCATGTTGCGCTGGATGATCTCCTCCGGCCTGTGCTGGATTGGTTCTTCCTTTTTTTTCCTTGCCATGGGTTTGCTCCTTATCGATATGCTGAAAGCATAGGCGGCGTATCACCGCCCCTGCGCAACAGTCGCTATCCCTGTTCCCTGTTCCCTGTTCCCTGTTCCCTCGTACTCTCATTTACAGGCACGAAGTTATCCTCTTTGTTGAAATTGGCATACTGGCTGATGTACTCGCGCCGCGGCTCCACCTTGTCGCCCATCAGGATCGTCACCCGGCGCTCTGCCTCCACAAAGTCCTCGATGCCCACCTGCATCAGCTTGCGGCCGTCGGGGTTCATGGTGGTCTCCCACAACTGCTCGGGGTTCATCTCTCCCAGGCCTTTGTAGCGCTGGAGGGTATAGCCCTTGCCAATCTTCTTGATGGCCGTGGGCAGGGCGTTGTCATCGTAGCAGTAGATGACCTTATCGCCCTTGGCCACCTTGTACAGCGGAGGCATACCGATGTAGACGTGGCCCTCGGTAATCAGCGGACGCATGTATCGGTAGAAGAACGTAAGCAGAATCGCCCTTATATGAGCGCCGTCCTGGTCGGCATCGGAGAGGATGATGACCTTGTTGTACCTGAGCTTTGAGATGTCGAAGTCGTCCTCGATGCTGGTGCCCAGGGCTGTGATGATGCTTCGGAACTCCTCGTTTTGAAGCACCTGCTCCAGCCGCTTCTTCTCAACGTTCAGCGGCTTGCCCCGCAGGGGCAGTATGGCCTGGAAGCGGCGGTCGCGGCCCTGCTTGGCGCTGCCGCCTGCGGAATCGCCCTCCACGATGAACAGCTCGTTCAGCTCCGGCTTCTTGCCGGTGCAGCTGGACAGCTTGCCTACCAGCGGCGCAGCCTCCAGCTGGCCCACGGCGCGTATGTTGGCCTTGGCCTTGCGGGCGGCCTCCCGGGCCTTTGCGGCGGTAATGGCCTTGGCAATGATCTTCTGGGCGAAGGCCTGGTTTTTCAGGTCGTCCAGGTAGATCGAAAGCTGTTCCAGGCATACGGCCTCGAAAACAGGGCGCACCTCGGTGTTGCCCAGGCGGCCCTTGGTCTGGCCCTCGAACTCCGGGTTCTTCACGCCGGCATAGATGATGGCCGTCATGCCCTCCCGGAAATCGTCGCCGGCCAGGTTGTTGTCCTTCTCCTTCAGAAGGCCCTGCCTGCGGGCGTAGTCGTTGAACGCCTTGGTCACAGCGGCCTTGAAGCCGATCTCGTGATAGCCCCCTTCGTTGGTGGGGATGTTGTTCACAAACGACGCGATGGTATCTGTGTAGGAATCGGTGTACTGTATTGCCACGCGGACCAGTGTGCCGTCCTTCGTGGCCTCAAACACGATGGGATCGGTGATGGTATTCTTGTCGGCGTTCAGGTACTGCACGAAGTCGGCAATGCCGCCCTCGTAGCAGTATTCATAGACCCGCTTCTCCGGGTTGCTGATTCGCTCGTCCGTGAATACGAACTTCACGCCCTTGTTGAGATAGGCCAGCTCGCGGATACGGCGGCGCACGGTGTCGGAATTGAAATTCACGTCCTGGAAGACCCGGGCATCGGGCTTGAAGCACACCACGGTGCCCCGTTTGCGGGTGTTGCCCAGCTTTTGCAGGGGTGCGACAGGCTTGCCGCTGACGATCTTGCCGGTCTTCGGATCCGGTACTGATTCAAAGCGCTGTTGGTAATGGCTGTAATCCTTGTACACGTCCACCACCATCCACTCGGACAGGGCGTTTACCACCGACGCGCCCACGCCGTGCAGTCCGCCGGAATAGGCGTAGTTTTTGTCGGAGAACTTGCCGCCCGCGTGCAGCTGGGTATAGACCACCTCCACCGCCGAGACGCCCAGCTTGGGGTGGATGTCCACCGGCACGCCGCGGCCGTTGTCGCTGACCTCGCAGGATCCGTCCTTCTTCAGGGTGACGCTGATCTCGCTGGCAAAGCCGTTCGCGGCCTCGTCGATGGCGTTGTCCACAATCTCCCAGATCATATGATGAAGGCCCCGGGGGCCGGTGGAGCCGATGTACATGCCGGGTCGCATGCGCACCGCGTCCAATCCCTCAAGGACCTGTATGTCGTTAGCGGTATAAGTCTGTGCCATTATTGCCTCCGAAAACCAATGAATATATGCTCTATTATACAACTGCGGTGTTAAATCCAAAACATCACGCGCGCACCGAGCCGATGGCGGAGAAGAGTATGAACACGAACAGGTTCACCGCCACAATGCCCGCGCCGGTGGGCAGTGAATACACGCAGGACAGCAGCATGCCCACGGCGAAGCATACCACCGACACCACCGCCGAACAAACCGTAACCGCCTTGAAGTGGGAAAACAGCCGCATCGACGAGAGTGCCGGGAAGATGATCAGGCTGGAGATCAGCAGCGTGCCCATCATGCGCATGCCCACCACCACGGTCAGGGCGGTCAGCAACGCAATCAGCATGTTGTAGGACCCGGCCTTCACGCCGGTGGCCCGGGCAAAGGCCTCGTCGAAGGTAACCGCGAATATCCGGGGATAGAACAGCACGAACAACACCAGCACCACCGCTGACAGTGCCAGTGAAAGGTACACGTCCGAGGCGCTCATGGCCAGGATCGAGCCGAACATATAGTTGTACACGTCCACATTCATGCCGCTGGTCATGCTGGTGACGATGACGCCCGCGGCCAGGGCACTGGTGGAGATCAGCGCGATGGCCGAATCCCCCCGCATGCGGCTGTGCTCACTGATGCGCAGAAGCAAAAACGCGCATACCACGACTATGACCAGCGTAAACGGCAGCGGATTGGCCGCGATGCCTCTGCACAGACTCGCAATGCCCCCGCGCAGTCCAGCGGGCAGGAAGGCGGGAAGACTGTCGGCGGTTACAAAGCCCAGTGCCATGGCCACGGTCAGCGAACCGAAGCCCACGTGGGACAGGCCATCGCCGATCATCGAGTAGTGCTTCAGCACCAAAGTCACGCCCAGCAGCGACGCGCACAGCGAAACCAGCGTGCCTGCCACCAGAGCGCGCTGTATGAATTTGTAGCCCAGGTAGGTGCCGAACTCGGCAAAGGCTCCGGCGATGGAGCGAAGGTTGAACAGCCCCAACAACAGTGCGAGGGCCAGCACGGCCCACAGTGCGATGGCCTTGTGCCTGCGGTGCCGGGTCGCTCCGGAGTCGTCGGGATGTGATAATAATCGTTGCAGCATGTCAGCCACCGAATCCCACCGTCCTCTCCGCGAGCGCCGCGCGATAATCCGCCACATCCCCGAAGAAATCCACGCCCCGGTTCATCACCAACACCTTGTTGGCGTCGCGCATCGCCCCGCCCAGGTCGTGGGACACCATCACCACCGCGACGCC
>ONJE01000396.1 GCA_900318045.1 uncultured Eubacteriales bacterium | reverse complement strand
AAGCTCTCCTCAAACTGCCGGTCGGCGTCGTCGGTCCGCTTCGCCGGGCCTTTCAGGTGGTGCTTCGCACGCCTTCGTGCGACCTTCGCCATGTGGCGCTCCATCAGCAGGCCGTCGATGTTTTCATCGGTATACCATCGTCCGCTCTGATGGATAGCTTTCGCACCCTTGCCCAGTGCCAACGCCGCAACACCATAATCCTGCGAAACCACGATGTCGCCGGGGCGACACATATTAATCAGCGCGATATCCACCGCGTCCGCCCCGGCGCCGATCACCCGGATCTCGCTGTAATCCGAGGACAGCACATGATTCGTATCGCTCAACAGCACCACGGGGATTGCGTACTCCCTTGCCACCCGTTCAGCGATCCGGGTCACCGGACAGGCGTCCGCGTCAATGTAAATAGTCATATGATCTCATACTGAAGCATCTTATACTTCAGCTTCGTCCCCTCGTCGATCTCTTCCGGCAATAGAGCGCGGGCGATGAACAGCGGCTCTTCCTCCGCGTCCATCCTTTTCAGCCAGGCATAGTCCCCGTCGATGCGGGCAACAATGAAATACTTCGTCTCCATGCTATCGCTCCCTCAATTTCCGCCGGATAGCTCTCAGCGGTTCCGTCTCCTGTTTCGAATAATAAACTGCACATTCCTGGACAGAAAATCATTCCCTGGGGCCGGTGACGAATATCTTCATAATTGCCTCCTGAAGCCTGTTGTGCCGTGTTTTCTGTCTCCGCAATGTCACAGCTCCCTGACCGTCTCTTCCATCGGCTTGCGCTTGGCATGCAAATGCGCGGCATGACTCTTTTCGCCGGGATACCCCAGCGCAAGCATCATCACCGGCACGTGGTTCGCAGGCAGATCGAACGCATCGATCACATCCTTCGAGTCAAATCCCCTGATCCACAGGCTGTGCACGCCCAATTCCTCTGCCTCGAACATCATGCTGGCCGCGACAATGCTCGCGTCCTGCTCTCCCGCGTTGTAGTTCTCGTAGCACCGGTCGCCGGGATTACGCCAGACGGTCTCGCTGTCGTAGCATACCAGCAGCACCACCGGACAGCCATACAGAGACGCCCGGGTCGCCTTGGCCTTCTCCATGGCCGCCTTGCTCCTGATCACATAAATCCGCTGGGGCTGATAATTGCAGGCTGTCGGGGCAATGCGCCCCGCCTCCAGGATCCTTTGCAGCTTCTCCTCTTCCACAGGCCGTGAATCAAAATGTCTTTCAGAAAAGCGATTCCGTGCCAATTCCATGAACGTCATGCTTTTTTTCCTCCCGCTGATACGGATTCGTCTTCATACAGTTGCCTCGCCGTATTTCCACCCATGCTCCCCGTGATAGATCATCAGCTTCGTCATGCCGCCGTCCACGCAGATGTTTTCGCCGGTGATGAAGCCGGCCGCGTCCGAGCAGAGGAACAGCGCAAGAGCCGCGATGTCCTCCGGCCTGCCCACGCGCCCCACGGGTTGCTGGGAAGCATCCGCCCCTGTGATGTCCGAGCGCGTGGTATCGATCCAGCCGGGCGAAATGCTGTTCACCCGTGCCCTGCCCGCCAGGCTGATGGCCAGCGCGTGCGTCAGCGCCGCTATGCCGCCCTTGGCGGCGGTGTAGCTCTCCGTCTGCGGCTGGCTCATGCGGTCGCGGGAGGAGGAGAGATTGACCACCGACGCGCCGGGCGCGAAGTGCGGCACGAGGAGCTTCGTCAGGTAGAACGGCGCTGTGACGCCGATCGCCAGCGCCCGCTGGAACCTGTCCCAGTCACACTCATCTATGCCAATCATCGGCGGCGGCGCGTTGTTGATCAGATAATCCACATGACCGCTTCTTTCGATGACCTGCGCGGCGAATCGCTCCAATACCCGCGGGTCGGAGATGTCACCCACGAACCAGTCGCCGGGGGTGGTATCGATGACATGCACCACCGCCCCTTCCGCCTCGAACGCCTCGGCGATAGCCCTTCCAATGCCGTGGGCGCCGCCGGTAATGACGGCGGTCTTGCCTGTAAAGCGCCTCATCTCCATGCCGGTCACCGTATGATATAGGCGTCCACGATCTCGCCAACGTACATCGTATGGCAGTCGCGGTTCGCCATGGGATGCGTTCCCGGCACGTCCTGAGGATACATGCGCTCACGAATGTCGTCCGGGATCCGGCTCAAATCCTGTTCCTGGACATACAGTATCCTGCACTCCAGCGTCAGCGGATACTGGCGCACACCGGGCGTATGGATGGTTCTCGCGTCCTCCAGCACAAGCCCTGCCTTACTGACCTTGTCGATATTGAAGCCGGACTGTCCGCCGCAGACGCGGTTGATGGTTCCATCCACCTGATCCAGCGGAATGCTGACGGTAAACTCGCCCGTACTGTCCAGCTGTCCCTTCGTATAGCGTCCCTGGCGCACATACACATGAAAGGTCGGCCGGCTCCACAGGGTACCCAGGTGACCCCATCCGATTACCATGGCGTTGAACTTCTCCCCGTCGGTATTGAGCAGCACGCCCTTTGGGATGGCGCTCACGATATGGTTTGCCCAGTCGTTGATTTTTATAGTTTCC
>ONJE01000301.1 GCA_900318045.1 uncultured Eubacteriales bacterium | reverse complement strand
AGGGAGATGCAATTTCGAGTGGATTTGCCTGCATTTCAAGGCGATTTTCCGCAGGCTTAGTGGGGCTAAGTCAAGGGAAATCAACGCGGAAATGCAGGCTAAGACGCCGAAATTGCGCTTCAGGCATTTTAGAAACACACTCTAGTGCTGGTTTATCAAAAGCAATTTCTCGGCTCCTGTTAAGCATTATTTGAGATCCACTAAATACACAGGACATGAAGTAATAAATTCCCACTGCCTCGCATTACAAAAACACACCCCGCCGGGCACATGTCACAGGCAAGCGGGCATGGGATGGGGCAGGCCCTGTTCGCCGCTGTTACCTGCATCAATTTTAGGGGAAAATTGTCTGACCCCCGTTTCAGCGCAGCCGCCTGTCAGGCGACTGTGTCGAACGGGGGTCAGTGTAAGGGCCTGTGCATACATTATTCATACATTATGCTTGCCTGAATCCGCCATTGCCGCGTTGTCGTCGGTCAACGTTCGTCGGTCAACGTGCCCCGGCACGCCTCCCTCCTCCGCCTTGCACTGACGCATTCATTCTGCGCATCCTGTACAAATAATTTATGCACGGTCCCTAAATGGAGGGGATATATCAAACAGCCCTGCCTGAGCTGATGAACCTATCATACCCCGGAATCGTGAACTGGATATGAATCCGTGAGAAACAAAGCCAAAACACTCAAGGGCGCTGTTTTACTGATGATCCTCTCCCGTCACATATCGGACAAATGCGGGATTGACATGGATTTCAACGGCGCTCGTTTTCAGCTCCGGCGCAGTCCGGGCGACGACTTCGGCGACGGCAGGCGCGTCCTCCGGGAGTGTAAACGTATGGAGGGAATACATACCTGTCTTGTCGTAAATCACGTTGTCGATCATCACCTGATATTCACCGTTCTGCATCGGCGTCGCGGAGCTGTACAGCGGCTGCCACCAGGACCCCGCCAGGAGCTTTGCCGTAACATTTCCGGACAGACCGACCCTGTCGTCATATTTCTTTGCGTAGGCCTCGATCAGGCCGTGGAACCTTTCCCTGTCCTCTGCCGTATCAAATTCGATCATCAGATCGTACTCGACGCTGTAGCACAGACAGCGGTCTCCCTCGGTCAGCCGAATCATAAGGGTTGGCGAAGGAACCGCAGGCGTTCCCCACATCGGCCTGTATTCATATACGGAGATCTTTGGCTCGGCCTGAATATACGCGTCAATCCCTTCGCTGCACAACAGTCCGACCAGCTGGATTGCATGCCTGTAATCACTGTGACTGTACCTGAGCGTGTAGGCATCCAGGAAATGGGCGTCATAGCCGGAGTACTTGAGTCCAAAGCCGGTAACCGTTCCCTGCAAAAGCAGCGCCGTCCCCACTTCGCTGAGCTCATCGTTGTCGAAGACGATCATGCCGTCAAGCCTGGAGCGAAGCGCCTCCATCAGGTCATCGTCGCTGACGCGCCCGATATAGCGCCGGCCCCTTCCGGAAATCTCCAGGCACCGGTAAAGGAACGACTTTATGTCGAACGGCCGGTCCTTCCGATAGAGCTCCAGATCCATTGCGCAGGCTACATAGGGCGCATACCCGTCCTCTGTCGTGATGCCGCTCTCCCCAAGCACCCTGTCGGCCTTGTCGGGAGCCGCCTCGTTGAGATAAGACTGCGCGAGTTCATCGAGCCCGGCCAGTTGCAGCCCCGCCATCAACACGGCGCCATCCGAGAGGACTTCCCCTTCGATCTTCCTGCCGCCCAGCGCCTCGATCATCCCGTTTACAGTCTGCAGCGTCATGGCCTGACCAGGCTCTACGCCGTAATAGGCCGACAGATATTCCTCCGCTTTATAGCGGTCTGCGGTATCCGTCCGGGTATCGGTCTGTGCGGCGTGTACGACTGTCGCACTGCCCAATCCCGTCAGCAGGCAACACATCCCCGCCGCCAGTATGAGCGATCTCAGAAAGCGGTTTCTTCTCTTTGCGACCACAGCCTTCCCTCCTGAACGAATGACATTCGGTTTATCCATATTGGGGCTGTTCCTCCCCCGAGGACAGGCGCGAAATCAGCCCTTCCGCACAGCGCGCGTGTCCCGCTTCCGTAAAGTGAACTCCGTCAAAGGCGAGCGGAATATCCCACTCGCCCGCGTCGGCAAACCGGACGCCCAGCCGTTCCGCCAGGGCTTCATACTGCCGCGACAGCGCCTTCGATTCCTCCACAAGCCGGTCGTCCGGCACCCATGCTCCGCGCTTCATGGGCGGCGGGCAGAGCAGCAGGATCTGCGGCCAATGGCAGCGGTTCAGGAATGCCTCCATCCGCGCGGCCGCTTCCGCGGCCGTCGCGCCGTTCAGCAGATCGTTTGTCCCGAGCATGACGATGAGCACGTCCGCGCTTTGCCGCTCCGCGTCCCTGAGAAACTGGACGAATTCATATTCCCGTTCGGGTATCATCCGCCCGTTCTTCCCATCGTTGATGACCTGAAAACCGGTCTTCTCCGCCAGCAGCTCCGGCCAGGGCGCGTCATATCGCCCGCCGAAGAAGCCGCAAGGGTCATAGCCGTATGTGTTGGAATCTCCGAAGCACCACAGTTTCATCCCGCGACCTCCCGTTCAAACGTCTGCGTCAATGCGCATCTTCACAGGATTTCGTACTGAAGCATCTGATACTAATCTCAACCTAAACCTATACAATCATGCGGCATCTTTTCCTCCATACCGGCGTTGAAGTCCCTTGACTTGCCGCCAGCTAAGTCAAGGGAAATTAACGCAGAAATGCAGGCAAAGACGCCGTAACTGCAACGGAGTTTCCAGCCAATTGCGCTTCAGGCATTTTAGAAACACACTCTAGTTCTGATGCATAAAGCATATCATAAAAGGGAGTTGGATTCAAGCATGGATTATACCTGTGCTTTCCTCAACGGAATCCTGAAGCATACCAGGTATCATGAAAAATCGCACATGTCAGCTTTTTGGAACGGTCGCACGGTTTAACTGGTCCAAAAAAAGAAATTGCCCGGGGAAAAAGCACAATACATTCTGTTAAATCCAACATATTCATTGCATTTTCCTCATTTGGGTGTATAATAAAATCGTTCCCAGGGGCATTCACTGCCCGCCTATCTACAACGAGGAGGAAATGACGATGAAGAAGATACTGGTTGCCGTTCTGGCGCTGGCCCTGGCGGTGTCGATGTTCGCGCTGGCCATGGCCGAGGTTGCCGTAATGAGCTATGCCGACTATGCCGCCGCCGCGGTGGACGACGAAGTGACCATCGAGGCATGTGTGCAGGCCCATCAGGACTGGTGGGACGGCAAGGTGACCATCTACGCCGCCGACGCGGACGGGGCTTACTTCCTGTACGAAGTGCCCATGAGCGAGGAGGACGCCGCGAAGCTGGTGCCCGGCGCGAAGTTCCGCGCCACCGGCTTCAAGAGCGAGTGGTCCGGCGAGGTGGAGATCGTGGACGTGTCCAGCTTTGAGTTTATCGAGGGCGACGCCTACATCGCCGAGCCCGTGGACGCGACCGACCTGCTGGGCACCGACGCGCTGATCGAAAAGATGAACCAGCTGGTCGCCTTCAAGGGCATGACCGTCGAGGCCTACGACGACACCGGCGCGGCCTTCGCCTACAAGGATCCCGAAGGCAAGACCGACGATTTGTACTTCAAGGTCAGCAAGGACGGCCAGACCTACGAGTTTACCGTGGAGTTCTACCTCTGCGGCCAGGACACCGAGGTCTACAAGGCCGTCGAGGCCCTGAACGTGGGCGACGTGGTGGACCTGCAGGGCTTCCTGTACTGGTACAACGGCCCCAACCCCCACATCACCGCCGTGGCCAAGGCGGAATAAGGGGCCATACAGCCAGGGACCGGTTCAAAACACATGCGTTTTGAACCGGTCCCTGTTTTATTGTGATACTAATCTCAATCTAAATGTATGCAAGCATGCGAGCGGATTTTTCGTCATACCAAGGCGAAGGCCCGCAGGCTTGCTGGCGGCAAGTCAAGGGAC
>ONJE01000178.1 GCA_900318045.1 uncultured Eubacteriales bacterium | reverse complement strand
CTTTTCTTTTGTATTTGAACGGTACAACATTGTCCAAACAGATCGTCTATCCAATCATGATCTTTTCTTCCGGGTACTTCGAAAGCTTCCGAGCTTTTCCCTGCCTGCGAGCCACAGCAATGGCCAGGGTCAGCGGGCCGACGCGCCCCAGGAACATCATTGGCAGCAGCACGGCACGGCTGACGGGGTGCAGGTTCGGCGTACCGATGGCGGAAACGCCCACCGTGCCCATGGCGCTGGAACACTCGAACAGGATGTCCGCCAGGGAGAAACGTCCATTCTCGATGATCGAGAGGGAGAGCGTGCCGAGCATCACCATCGTCAGAAAAAGCGTTACCACCGCCAGCGCCCTTCGAACGGTGTCGGCGGAAATGCGCCGGCGGGCAGCGTTGACCTCATTTTCGCCCTTCACAACGCTGAATATCAGAAGCGTCACCACCGCCACGGTGGTTGTTTTCATGCCGCCGCCCGTGGAAGCCGGGGATGCGCCGATCATCATCAGCAGGCTGCTGAAGACCTTTGAGCCATCCGTGAGAGATGACAGTTCGACAGAGTTGAAGCCCGCCGTGCGCATGGTGACGGACTGAAAGAAAGCGTTGAGGATATCCAGCCTGCCATTTTCCACAAGCATAAAAAAGACCGTACCCGCCAGCAGCAGCGCCATTGTGAAGGTCAGCACGATGCGGGTATGCAGCGACAGATTCTTCAAGCCATGCCGGTTGAGCAGCACCTCCAGTATGACGGAGAAGCCCAGCCCGCCCAGGACAATCAACGCCGACACGGTCAGCAGCGTCAGTGCATCTGTGTAAAAACCTGTCAGGCTGGAGAAGCGCCCGAACAGGTCAAAGCCCGCGTTGCAGAAGGCGCTGACCGCATGGAATACGGCGAACCACAGCCCGCGCCGCAGGCCATACATCGGAATAAACCGGATGGCGAGCAGGGCCGCCCCCACCGCTTCGATGCCCAGCGCCAGCAACAGGTAGCGCCGCGCCACGCTGCCGAGGTTGGACAGGGAAGCGCCGTTCATGGATTCCCGGATCAGCATCCTGTTTTTGATGGAGATCCGCCTTCCCAACATCATCATTACCCTCGTGGCGAACACCATGAAGCCCAATCCGCCAACCTGGATCAGCGTAAGCAGCACAACCTGTCCGAACAGGGAGAAGGTCGTGCCGGTGTCTACCGCCACAAGGCCTGTCACGCACACGGCGGAGGTCGCCGTGAACAGGCTGTCGAAAAACCCGACGCTTTGCCCGTCCTTTGTTGAGATGGGCAGCGCCAGCAGCAGCGACCCCAGCAGGATGATACTCATGAAGCCGAACACCAGCCATTCCTCCGGCCTGGGGTCACGCTTCAGCTCCTCCAGTCTGCGCGGCACACTCACGTCGCAACCTCCGACTTGCCTTCCTGCTTCAGCATGCGGTAGCCGATGCCGATGTGTGTCTGTATATAGGGTTGTTCGCCTCCGGTTTGCAGTTTCTTGCGCAGCGTCGCCATGAACACGCGCAGCGAACCCACGTCCGAGGCGGTATAGCTGCCCCAAATTTCCTTCAGGATGTAATTATGGGTCAGCACCTTGCCGGTGTTCTTCGCCAGCAGGCAGAGCAGCCGGTATTCGATGGGCGTCAGGTGAATCTCCTGGTCCGCAATATACGCGCATCCAGCGGCATAGTCAATGCGCAGGCCGCTGTTTTCATACACGGCGCTCTCCCCGCCAGCCGATGTCTCCGCGTTCACCCGGCGCAGCGCCACGCGCAGCCGAGCCAGCAGCTCGTCCACGGAAAAGGGCTTGGTCAGGTAGTCATCCGCGCCGGTATCCAGCGCCTCCACCTTGTCGGCGTCCTCGCTGCGGGCGGATATGACTATAATGGGCATGCTTGTCCATCCCCGCACCTTGCGGATTATGTCCACGCCCTCCATGTCCGGCAGGCCCAGGTCCAGCAGCATCACGGCAGGCTGCTGGGTCGAAGCCTCGATCAGCGCCTCAGCGCCGTTTCGGGCCAGGTGGTAGCGGTAGCCCTGGGTATCCAGCGTCACCGCCATCAGACTTCGCACCGCCGCGTCGTCCTCCACCACCAGTATCAACGGTTTATTGTTCATAGCCTTCGACCTCCACGATTGGAAGGGTAAACCAGAATTTTGCGCCGTGGGGTTCGATGTTTTCCACGCCGATCTCGCCCCCGTGGGCCTGCACGATGCTCTTGCACAGCGCCAGCCCCAGACCGATGCCCCGGCGGCTATCCGGGGAACGCTTCACGCCGGTGTAAAACATATCAAATACGCGCTCCTCGTCTCCGGGCAGCACCCCCTGACCGTCGTCCTCCACCCAAATCAGTGCCATGTTTTCCTCGCGCCGGACACCGACGATGATCTTCGCACCCTCCGGCGTGTACTTCACCGCGTTGTTCAGAAGATTCACCAGCACCTGAACGATAAGCCCCGCGTCCATCTGCGCCAGCAGCATTTCCTCCGGCAGATCCGTCACGATCTGTCTGTGGGCAGCGTTGCGGTCTACGTGCCGCAGGGCTTCTTCCACGGTATCCGCAACCAGTTCAGTCTGCGGGTTCAGCTTCATGGTTCCATTTTCAGTGCGGGTAATGGTCAGGAGGTTCTCCACCAGGCCGTTCAGCCAAATGGCGTCGTCATAGATGGAGGTGTAAAGCTGCTTGAGGCTCGCCTCGCTCAGCTGCCCCTGATCCTCCATGAGGATGGCCGCATTGCCGGAGATGCTGGTCAGGGGCGTGCGCAGGTCGTGGGAGATGGAGCGCAACAGGTTAGCCCGCAGTGATTCCTGGCGGGCGTTTTCCTCCATGCGCTGCTTTTCACGGGTCATGTGATCCTTCTCCACCGCCAGGGCGCACTCGTCCAGTATGGAGATCATCAGGTTCTTGCGATACTCGTCGATGGGTGGAGCGTTGTCGGCGCGAATGCCGATGATAGCCCACACCCTGCCCTCGCTGCGCACGGCCATGTACAGGCAATGGGCATCCGGGAACATCCGCGTGGTACGGCCTGCGTGCTTGGCATTCTCCCAGGCCCAGACGGCTGCGGAGCGCTCCCCGGTGAGATCGATACCGGACAAGCCGCCATCGCCCTCGATTTCGCACAGCATCGGCTTGTCAGCAAAGCCTGTATCCGTACAGTCATAGCACAGCACGCTGTGCTCCAAAAGCCTGCTTAACTGCCGCTGGATCACCTCCAGGATAGACCGCTTGTCCTCGGCCTTTTGCAGCAGTTGGCTGGTGGAGAGCAACACTTCGGTCTGGTAAGCCTTGTTCGCCGTCTGAATGGTTTGGGCCTTGATGCGGCTGGTCAGCGAGCTTGACAACAGCGCCGCTGTGAACATCACCGCAAAGGTAGCAAGGTAATCCGGGCTTGAATGCAGCGAATAGTAGGGCTCGGTGAAGAAGAAGTTGAACACCAGCACCGATAGGAAGGAAGACAACAGGCTGTAGACGTAGCCCGTGGTCGTGAGCGCCACGCCCATCACGCCGAGGATGTATATCAGCACCACGTTTGTGATGGCCAATCCAATGGCTGAGAACAAAAAGCCCATGCCGGTGCAGGCTGCAAGGATCAACGCCGTCTTGGCCAAATCCCCGAAAGAAAAGCGTTCCCCGCCCAGAAAGGGAAACAGCCGGGAAGGGTTCGTGTTCGCGGTCAGGCGGTTGGGAATAATGATGATTTCCACGTTTGGCGCAAGCTCATTGAGCCGGGCCATCAGCGTGTCGCGCGTATGTCGCCCAGGGCTCTTGCCCAGCACGATCTTGGTGATGCCACTGACCCTGGCATATTCGGCGATGGCCGTAGCGGGATCGTTGCCGTAGATGGTTGTCAGCATGGCGCCATGCTTCTCCGCCAGGCTCAGGTGATCGTGTACTGCCTGGGCCTGCGCCTCATCGCGCAGTTCCACATCTTCCACGTAGACGGCGATCAGTTCAGCGCCCATTGCATCGGAGAGCGCAGCTGCCCGGTGGATCACATCGGCATTGGTGGGCGAGGCCGAGACGCATACCAATATCCTCTCCTGTTCCGACACGCGCCTCATCTCCTTGCCTGCTGCTGTTCCATGGATTTGTATTGCGATTGTCTCTGTCTATCCCTTTGGGATCCAGCGACCTGTGCTGCGGAGCTAGATTCCCATACGTTAAACTTCATTATACCACTAATCGTATAAAAAGGAAGATAAAATAATCGTCGCCGCATTAAGATGGCATAAAGATGTTAAGAGCTTTATGCCATCTTAATACGTCGTGGATTGGGCTGCATTTCAAGGCGATTTTCCGCAGGCTTAGTGGGGCTAAGTCAAGGGAAATCAACGCAGAAATGCAGTTCAAGACGCCGAAAATGCACTTCCCGAATTTAGAAACACACTCTACACCTATACAAACGATGGGAGGCTGTTCCATGAAGAATATTCTGTTGATCGGTCTGGGCCGGTTCGGGCGCCATATGGCCCAGAAGCTGCACGACCTGAATCACCAGGTGCTCGCCATCGACAAGGACGAACGCCGGGTACAGGACGCCATGGCCTATGTCACCAACGCCGAGATCGGCGATGCCAGCGACCCGGCGCTGATCGACGCGCTTGGTGTGGCGGAATTCGACCTGTGCGTCGTCACCATGGGGCACGATTTGCAGGCCTCGCTGGAGATCACGTCGCTCCTGAAGAAGCGTGGCGCGCCCTTCGTGTTGACCCGTGTCGCCCGCGATGCCCATGCCCAGTTCCTGCTTGCCTGCGGTGCGGATGAGGTGATCTATCCCGAAAAGCAGATGGCCACCTGGGCTGCCGTGCGTTACAGCAGCAACCATATTTTTGACTACATCCGCCTTTCGCCGGAATACGCCATCTATGAGACAGATATCCCTGACAGCTGGATTGGTCACACGGTGGTGGACCTGGGTGTGCGGCAGAGATATCGTTTGAACGTCCTCGCCATCCGCAAGAACGGCCAGGTGATGCCCATGCCCGGCCCCGCCCATGAATTCGTACCTGACGAGCGCGTCATACTGCTTGGCAGCGAGAAAGACTTGCAGAAGTTTATACGGTTCTGACGGGAGGCGATATGATGCGCGTCTTGGGCTTGGTGGTTGCATTTCTGCTGGCGCTTGCCTTCGGCCGGTTTCTGATGGCCAAATTGGATGCCTGGCTAAGTTCCAATCCATTTTGTGATGAAGACGAGTAAGCATCTGTGCAGAAATAACTCATACATTATGCTTGTCTGAATGCGCCATTGCCGCGTTGTCGTCGCTCAACGTTGGCGGGAAAATTGAAAAAACTGCAAGAGGTGGATAGCGGAAAAGGCACCGGCACGCGCGTCGCCGTATTGCGCGATATTTCCTTAGAGTGTGTTTCTAAAATGAGGGATGTGCAGTTTCGAGTGGATTGGGCTGCATAAGTCAAGGGAAATCAACACAGAAATGCAGTTCAAGACGCCGTAACTGCAACGAAGTTTCCAGCCAAATGCATCTTCCCGAATTTAGAAACACACTCT
The DNA here is from genome assembly GCA_900318045.1 of uncultured Eubacteriales bacterium. GTDB lineage: Bacteria > Bacillota > Clostridia > Christensenellales > Aristaeellaceae > UBA2862. The sequence continues at coordinate 7,250 of ONJE01000178.1, read as the reverse complement.
AATCATGCCGTAACCTGAAAGCGATTTATCTGGATTTCACGATGATGTATAATTATATGCGCTGGTTCAATGCGGCATTTGAGAATTCGGAAGAATATACGGAAATGGGGCGCTGTCTGTGACGCTTTGCTACTATGAGGGATACATCCGCAATCGTAGGCAGCTGTGCCGGGACCTGGATCTTCCGGACGGAACAAACGAACAGGCGATCCTTGAGGCAGCCTAACGGCGCTGGGGCGCCGATCTCGTCCACCATTTGTACGGCGCCTTTGCCTTCGCCTTCCATGACAAGGATGACAACTCCTATTATTGCGCACGGGACCAGATCGGGGTGCAGCCCTTTTTTATTACCAAGCCGGAAATAACACGCTCCTGTTCTCGGGGGACGTCTACGAAATCCTTCGCGACCCCCGTTTTCATCCAGCGCTCGACATGGAAGCCCTGCAAAACTATATGAACTTCGGCTATCCCATCGGAGAAAAAACCCTGTGGCGGGGCATACACAAGTTGATGCCCGGGCAGACACTCGCCTTCAGGGATGGAAAGCTGGTCATATCCACCTACTACAAGCCCGTCTATGCGCCGGAGTACGACCACACAGAAGCATTCTGGATGACGCAGATCGAGATGACATTGCTCCAGCGGCGTGGACTCCTCCTGGCTGCTTGCGCTCTCCGGCGTTCGCCGCGCCATAGGCATCGGGTATGCAGGGGAAGCCTGTAGCGAAGCGGACCTGGCTGCGGATACGGCCAGGGCTCTGAACGCGGATTTTTGTCGGGTGGATATCTCCCCGGAGGCCTTCTTCGACGCCATTCCCCAGGCCGTTCGGCGCATGGGGCTTCCCATTGCGGACGCCTCCACCGTTGTCCTTGGCATCGGCTGTGCAAGCGCGGCCCAGAGCAGCTCGATTTGCCTCTCCGGGGAAGGCGCGGACGAATTCTTTGCCGGCTACCACATCTACCGGCGCTCCGAAGAACTGGCGCACACCAGCAGTCCCTGGCATTATGGCTGTGCCGGGGTGATGGAGCCGGAACAGGCTGCTTCACTTTTGAAGCTGGAACGCCCCTTCCCCACTGAGCACTTGGTGAAGCAGCTGTACGCGGACTCGGAGTCCGACGAGCACCTGTCGAGGCTGCTGCGTATCGATTGCGCCCTGTGGCTGGAGGGTGACATACTCTTCGGTATCAATTGCTCCTCCAGAAGCTGCGGGCTAAAACTGCTGCTGCCCTATGCGGACCGCCGGCTTTTTGAACTATCCACCCGCATCCCCGCCGCGCTTAAATGGAAGGACGGCGTGGGCAAATACATCCTTCGTCGGACCGCGGAGCAACAGCTTCCCCATGAAGTCGCGTTTCGATCCAAAATTGGCTTTTCGGTGCCCATCGGCAATCGGATGCGCCGCGAGCCCTTCCGTGCACGCTTTGAGGCAGTTCTGTTTGGACCTCAATCCGCCCGATTTTTCGACCAGAACCAGCTCAGACACTATTGGTCAGCGTATCTGGAGGGAAACGATGTTATGCGTCAAATTCTCTATGCGGCTTACGTATTCCTGATTTGGGTCAGGGACTATGGCATATGATACCGGAGGATTCCAAGTTGATCTCCAGAGTCTGTTTCTGAATTTGGAGCGATGCACTTTCAGCATCATGAACTACATCTCCGTGTTGATTGGGCAAGTCAATGGATTTGTGCTCTTCTGCCTGAAAAGCCTACGGCATCGGCGTCATCGCTGAACGTGCCTTGGCACGTCTCCCTGCTCCGTCCTGCACTGACTAATTCATCCTGCGCCTTCTGCATGTATTATGATTACAAACACCGCACAGTGCTCACAGCGCACTGTGCGGTGTTTTCATATACCTTTTCCGGCTTATGCCGCGGGCTCGAGGGCTTCATCCGAGCCATAGGTCGCCGCGAGGGCATCGTAGGCGTCGATCGAGCTGTCCAGCAGCTTCAGAAGATCCGCCTCGGCGATCATGCCGTCCTCGTTCTCCGGCACGCCGTCGAAATGCACCGCATAACGCATCGGCGGGTTGTCCAGGGACAGCGGCACCATGCCCCGCAGCTGCTCCGTACTCTGGTAGACCAGCTCGACGGTATAATAAGCCGCGCCGCTCTCATTCAGCCAGCGGGAGAAGACCAGCTTCACGCCGATGGGTGTTTTCTGCTCCACGGTCTCGGGCAGCAGGTATTCTTCCACGCCCAGGGCAGACAGCACGCTTGCGATGTTGGAATCGTGGCCACAGAGGAAGCTGAACTGCCGACCCTCCGCCGTCAGTTCCGCGCGGATCTCCTGGAGCAACGGATGAGCTGCATTGACAGCGATCAACGGCGTGGCAAACAGCATATCCGTGTAGGTGTCCACGATTGTGTGCAGCTTGCGCCAGTCCTCGATAGTCAGGTCGTGTCCGAAGGCCGCGGCCTTATCGTCCGCCATCTCGTAGAACTGGAAGGTCAGCGCGTCCGCCACGGAGGTGGCCGTCTTGATGGGACCGGTCATGCCGGCCTCCTTGCCCTGCTCCAGGATGACGGTGCTGTCGTCCTCCAGGAGGTTGCCATAGGTGCCCGCCTGATAGGCTTCACTCTGTTCCATGTCGGTCATGTCCATCAGCAGCCCGATGGCGTCCAGTAAGCTCGCGTGTATGCCCTTCATGCCGGCCACGCCGCCCTTTTCAGCGATCTGATCCTGCACCGCCTTCATGTATGCCTCGGAAATATAGGTGAGCGCGGGATTGAAGATCGGGTCCATCGTGCCGTATTCCGCATGTTGCTCGACGGGCACGTCCGCCACGGGCAGCAGGCCCGCGGAGAAATAGTGGGCGGTAGCCCGGGTGCGCTGCATGGCATTGGCGTAGAACCGAACCGCGCCGTCCCCGGGGCGATAATTCTCGGGGAATAGGCCTTGCTTCTCCAGCCACATCCGGAAATACTGGCCCATCATGGTCTCCAGCATCGCACCGCGCAGGGAGAGCTCGCTGGGGTTGCTGGTCCACTCGAACCACTCGTGGGGCGTGATATCGCCCAGCAGGGAGCCGCTGCCGGACAGCGGGGAGCGGATGTTATGGCGGCTCAGCACGACCATTTTGTCGAGGGTATAGGCTTTCTCGTCATCCGATCCGGCTTCGGCGGGCGTGCGGTTGCTATCCGCGTAGTCCTCCATCCAGTGGAATTCACCGGTCTTTACGACATTCTCGCCGTAAATGGTCTTCCAGTCGTCGGCCATGGAGATCACATTGAAGCCCATACGCTCCCACTGCTCGCGCAGCTCCGGACCCTTTTCCGATTTGCCGTAGTCACGGACGTCGTCGTCAGCGATCAGCTGGAACACGGCGCTTCTGTACTTGTTGTTGTAGAGGGCGTAGTTGTGCATACTGACGTCGCCAGAGCTGTTGCCGAAGGAGAGCACCGGCTGTTTGCCGATCTCCTGGGCGATCTGGACGACCTTGTTGGCCTTGAGATCCTTGACAAGCAGCCGATCCGTGCGCACCAGGGTATCCTTGTCGGTGAACTCATACTCACCGCCGTCGATGTCGCCCTGGTCCTTCGCCGCCAGCGCGGTATCGGAGCCAATGACGTTCTCTGTGGGAATATCCAGCATGCCATCGAGGATGGTACGGACGACGAAGCGGTCGGTACCGGAGACAACATAGCAATTGAAGCCGTTGTCACGAAGATACTTCACAACCTCTGCCATGGGTTTGTAGTAGGTCTCTGCATAGGTCATGCCCTCGAAACCATCCGCCTCTTGCACCAGGTAGCGTTTGATGAAGTCGGCAAATTCGTTCGTCGTCATGCCGGCAAAGGCTTTTGCCTGGTGTTGGGAGAATGTATAGTCGTAGTCCGCGGGGAGTGACTTGTCCGGCGCATGCTCCCGGGTCATGCGCGCGAACTCCAGCATTTCCTCGTCCGGCTGGTAGGTCGGGTCCCTCATGATGCGCTCCTCGAAGAGTCTCACCTCGATGTAGGTCGGGAACAGCTCGCCCACCAGCGTTCCGTCCATGTCAAAGGTGGCGATGCGGTCCTCCGGCGGAATGTAGTCCGGTGAGGTTTCGTCTGTCACTGCCTCCACATACGCCACCAGCGTTTTCAGCGCCGGAGCCTCCGGGTTCCAAAGGGAAAACGGTGTATCCGCGGTCTCCGCGAATGCAGCGCCGGCGACGGCGGTGAGGACCAGTAAGGCGGTCAGAATCATCGAAATCGCTCGCTTCAGGTTCTTCATCATTATACCTCCCAATATGTAATACTTTATTAACACCAAAACCAATTTGAGGAGATGCACTGCATCACATCAGCGGTGCAACAAACTTCATCAGGTTGCCCATAATCTTGTAATAGAGCGTCTCGTTCCTGATGGTCTCGGGTGTGACCTGGCGGCACTTGGCCATCGTCTCCTGGAAGTCCTGTTCGATATCGCAGATCCTGTCCACCTTGTACAGATAGGTTCCGCACTCGTAGTGATGGTACAGGCTGCGATAGTCCAGGTTGATCGTGCCGACCACCGCCTTGACATCGTCGCTGACAAACACCTTTGCATGGACAAAGCCCGGCGTATACTCATAGATCTTGATGCCGGCGCCCACCAGCCGCTTGTAGTGGGACTTGGCCAGCGCGAAGGCCAGCTTCTTGTCGGGAATACCCGGCAGTATCAGCCGGACATCGACGCCGCGCTGTGCCGCGTAGATCAGGGCGGTCTTCAGCTCGTCGTCCAGGATCAGATAGGGCGTCATGATATGCACGTAATCCGTCGCCCGGTTGAGTATGTCCATGTAAACGGCCCGACCGACCTTGTCCTCATCCAGGGGACAATCCCCGAAGGGGATCACAAATCCGGAGGGGTGCTCGGGCGCATAGCCGGTCTCCTTGATCCAGGGCTCGAACATGGCGTGCTCCTCGGTGATGTTCCACATTTGCAGGAACATCAGCGTGAAGCTCCGGGCTGCGTCGCCCTTCAGCATGACGGCGGTATCCTTCCAGTGTCCGAAGTGCTCCACCCGGTTGATGTACTCGTCGCCCAGGTTGATGCCGCCGTTGAAGGCCACCTTCCCATCGATCACCAGGATCTTGCGATGATCCCTGTAATTGTAGTGGGAGGAAACGATGGGGCGTATCGGCGCGAACGCCTTTGCCTTGATGCCATGCTGTTCGAGCAGTTCGCAATAGTTCGAGGGCAGCAGCGCGATTTCACACATGCCATCATACATCACGCGCACATCCACGCCGGCTTTCGCCTTCTCCTCCAATATGCGAAGGATGCTGCCCCACATGTAGCCCTCATCAATGATAAAATACTCCATGAAGATGAATTTCTCGGCCTTGCGCAGCTCCTCCAGCATCGCGGCGAACTTATCCTCGCCCAGGGGGAAGTAGGTCACTTCGGTGTTTTCAAACACGGGAAAGCAGCCGCTTCGGTTCATGAAGGTATTCAAATCATCCGTCGCATAGGGGTCGCCCGCCAGCTTTTCCATGGTGTCCCGCGGCTGTGGGACAGCCTTGTCGGTCTCGGCGATCAGCTCCGCCACCCGGCGCTGAACCGTCCGGTGTCCCAGGTTCGTCTGCGTAAACGCCAGCAGGGCCACGCCGGCAATCGGCGCCAGGGATATGACGAACATCCATGTCAGCTTTGCGGAGGAATCCATATCGCAATTGAACAGGTATATCACCCCGCCGATGGTAAACAGGACAGTGATCACCGAGAAGAAAGGCAGCAGATCATGCAGCCAGGTATAAAAGCTGAACGCCAGGAAAACCTGTACCAGCAGGAGCAGCACGATCACAAAAAACCGGCTGAACAGCAGGCCAAGCAATCCCTTTTTCCTCGGTTTTGCCAATCTGTAGATATCGCTCATGAATCATCCTCCGTTTCATCCTGTAGCTGTGTAACCCATCCGGTCCCGATTGAAATGCCACGTTCATTTGCCCTGGAGTTGAAACCCGGCCAGTGCATCACATATATTATAAACCATTTTCTCACTTGGGAGAAGGTTTACACAGGATATTAACAAATGACATATGTTGACGTTGGCATTCACCCTTGATTGACTCCATCCATAGTGCATTTATTTGATCAACACCGCAGGATAATTGTCTGATCATCAAAATTCGCCCTGACGTATGGAGGAATAATAAAATGATGATTGTTGCCGATGACAATATATAGCCTGTTCAGCGCTTCCTGCCACTACATTCCACAGGTGAATGGTAACGTGTTGATTCCTTCATTACTCTTAATATGTAAAAGAGATGAGCGAATACTTTGAAGGGATGACAGACCCGAGGCAGGAAGCAAAGGTGAAGCACAGCTTCATAGAAACAATCATGATCGTGATCTGTGCAGTAATAGCGGGATGCGATGTCTGGGAGGATATAGCAGACTACTGTCGGGTAAAAGAAACATGGTTTCGAGAAGCATTGGGACTGGAATTGGCAAATGGAATACCGTCGCATGATACGATGGAGCGAATCTTTGCGATGCTCAATCCGAAGGAATTCCAGGAGAGATTTATCGCGTGGGTACAGCATGCATGCGGGAAACAGAGCCGTGAAATCATCAGCGTGGACGGAAAAACCATGCGAGGCAGCGGCAGCGAAGAACAGAAGCCGATACACATGGTAAGCGCATGGGCGAACAAAGCCAAAGCGGTATTCGGGCAGATGGCGGTAGATGGAAAGACGAATGAAATCACGGCTGTGCCGGAGTTGCTCGAACTGTTGGATATCGAAGGGACGATAGTAACTGCCGATGCGATGAGCTGTCAGAAGGAAATCGTGCGCAAGATCAGGGAAAAAGGCGCGGACTATGTAATAGGTTTAAAGGACAACCAGCCAAAATTGCGGCAGGAAACAGAGGAATACTTTGCAGCCGCGCTGGAGGAGCCACAGTTTTATAATCGTGTAGAGAAACATGTGACGCAGGAAAAAGGACACGGGCGAATAGAGACGAGGGAGTATTATCTGTGTACAGACCCGGATTTCCTGAAATTGCATGGGGAGTGGCGAGACCTGCGCGGCGTCGGGATGATGAAATCCCGTATAATTCAGGGGAAAACCACTACAGAAGAAACCCATTACTATATTTCTTCGTTGGAAAATGTCAGAGAGTTCTCTATAGCGGCCAGAAGTCACTGGGGTGTTGAGAATTCCCTGCACTGGTGCCTTGATGTAACCTTCCGCGAGGATCACTCGCGTATGCGCAAGGATAATACGGCGGAAAACTTTGCGGTGGTACGTCATATCGTTCTGAATATCTTGAAGCG
>ONJE01000392.1 GCA_900318045.1 uncultured Eubacteriales bacterium | reverse complement strand
GGCAAAAGTTCCTTTTCACATTAATTTAGATAAAATTATGTCATAATATTTTGCTCAGGCACTTGCCTATTTCGTGGGTTTGTGATATGATAACCAAGCATGTATATATCCTGGTTTACCATTGAAGAGTGGATTTTGCGCCTGGCGATGTACATGGCATTCAACAGCAGATGGAGGACAATGATGAGCGTAGCGGATATCTTGAAGGACCGTATGGCATTCTCGTTCGAGGTGTTTCCGCCGAAGACCGACGCCGGTATGGCAAAGCTGTGCGGTGAGGGCGGCGTGCTGGACCACCTGTATGAACTGAACCCTGATTATATTTCCTGTACCTATGGCGCGGGTGGCACCAACGTTGGCAAGAACCTGGAGGTGCTGGACAAGATCCGTAAGGACGGCAAGTGCATTCCTGTGACCCATTTCACCTGCGTGGCCAACACGAAGGAGGGCATCAGGGACCAGCTGCAGACCTATCTGGATCACGGCATCAATCATATGCTGGCCCTGCGCGGCGACATTCCCTTCGGCTGGACGGGCACCGGCGGCGACCTGCACTACGCCACCGAGCTGGTGAAATTCACCCGCAAAAGCTTCGGCGACAAGTTTACCATCGCGGTAGCCGGCTCACCCGAGGGCCACATCGCCTGCCGAAGCATCGAAGCCGATATTTCATTCCTGAAGCAAAAGCAGGATGAGGGCGCCGACTACATCATGACCCAGCTGTGCTGGGACATGGACCAGTTCCGCTGGTGGCTGGATGCCATCCGCACTGCCGGCGTTTATATGCCCGTGGACGTGGGCATCATGCCTGTGCTGGACATCGCCGCCACCATCAATATGGCGCTCAGCCGCAACGGATGCGTGATACCGCGCGAACTCGCCGAGATCATCTCCAAGAACTGGATTTTCCCGAATCCCTTCGCCCCGGGCGAGAGCGAGGAATCCGTCGCCGCCAAGAAGGCTGCCTTCAAGGAAGCCGGCATGGCATACACCATTCGCCTGATTGACGAGTACAGGGCCTGCGGCATCGACGGCATCCACCTGTACGCGCTGAACAAGTACGAGGATATTACCCGGCTTGTGAAGGAGTCCGGCATCGTCGACCTGATCTGATTGGGAGTATCTATGTCAACACATGTCATCGCTGTAGCTGGCAAGGGCGGCGTCGGCAAGACGACCACCTGCGGCATGATCATCGAGAGCCTCTGCCAAAGGGGGAAGGGCCCCCTTTTGGTGGTGGATGCCGACGCCAATTCCAACCTGAACGAGGTGCTTGGCGTCGATGTGGATACCACGCTGGGCAGCATCCGAGAGGAAATGGCTCACGCCGAGTTATTACCGGTCAGCCCCATACCCGCGGGCATGACCAAGCAGGAATACGCCGAATTCAAGTTCAATGAAGCCCTGATCGAGGAAGACGACTTTGACATGCTGGTCATGGGGCGCACCGAAGGCAAGGGCTGCTATTGCTATGTCAACGGCGTATTGAAGACCCAGATCGACAAGTACTACGGTCGCTACAAATACATGGTGATCGACAACGAGGCTGGCCTTGAGCACATCGCCCGTGGCACATTGCCCCACGTCGATACCCTGCTGCTGGTCAGCGACTGCTCCCGCCGGGGCATACAGGCTGCCGCACGCATCGCCGAAATGGTGAATGCGCTGGAGCTGAAGCCCGGCGTCATGAAACTGATCGTTAACCGCGCGCCGGGCGGGTGCCTGAACGACGGGGTTAAGGAAGAGATTGAGAAACACGGCCTGGACCTGGTGGGCGTGCTGCCGCAGGATGATCTCGTATACGAGTTCGACTGCGAGGGCAAACCCAGCGCCAAAGTACCAGATGACGCTCCGGTGAAGGTCGCGCTGAAATCAATCATGGACACTCTGCATCTCTAAGGATTGCGCGTACCACGCATTCCGAACGACAACGACAAACAGGGGGAATACATCATGGCTTTCACTCCGAAAAAGCAGGCGTTTACCGCCAAGATCAATGCCGTCACCCTCGGCACGGGCGACAAGAGCATCGTGATCGGCGGCGAGAATGTTCTGCCCTTCTACACCTTCGACGCACCCATTGAGAACAAGCCCAAGATCGCCGTCGAGATCTCCGACAAGGGCCTCGCAGGCATCGTATCGCCCGGCCTGCTGGCGTTCTACGCGGGCTGCGAGACCGTCGTGGACATGGCCAAAAAGGCCGAGACCATGGAGGGCGCTTCCGCCATCTGCCTGCACTTTGAGAGCGCCGATCCCAACGGCGACAACACCTCCGTCGCGGATTGCGTGGCGCTGGCGAAGGCCGTGGCCGACGCCGTCACCATGCCGATCCTGGTGATGGGCTGCAAGAACATTGAGAAGGACGCCGAGCTTTTCAGCGCGATTTCCGACGCGCTTCAGGGCCGCAACATCCTGGTGCTGTCCGCCCGTGAAGAGAACTACAAGACCGTCGGCGCCTCCGCAGGCCTGGCCTACAACCAGAAGGTCGGCGCGGAATCCGCCGTGGACATCAACCTGGCCAAGCAGCTGAACGTGCTGCTGAGCCAGCTGGAATACCTCTCCTCCACGCTGGATCGCGTGAAGGCCGCCGCTTTGGCTCAAAACGACGCGCAGCTTCAGATGCCCATCGTGACCCCCATCTCCCCCGAGACCTGGGGCGTCAAGGAATCCATGTCCCCCGAAGAGGAATCCCCGGAATGGGGCCCCCTCGACGAGCGCGGCATAGAGATGGAAGTGTGCACCGCTTCCGCCTGCCTGGTGGGCGGTTCCGAAATGGTCATCATGAGGCACCCTGCCGCTGTCGCCACCATCGCCAAGTTTATCGACAGCCTGATGTGAGCGGGGAAGGAGGATATTAACCATGGCTCTGAAAGGTCTTGACATTTTTAAGCTGACTCCCAAGAAGAACTGCAAGGAATGCGGCAGCCCCACCTGTATGGCGTTTTCCATGAAGGTCGCCTCCGGCGCGGTGCCGATCGAGAAGTGTCCCTATATGTCCGCCGACGCCCTGGCCACGCTGTCCGAGGCCACCGCGCCCCTGATGAAGACCATCACCGTCGGCGCCGGCGCCACCGAGCACAAGCTGGGCGGCGAGACCGTGCTGTTCCGCCACGAGAAGACCCTGGTCAACCGCAACCTGTACGCGGTGACCCTGTGCTCCTGCATGAGCGCGGACGAGATCGACGCGAAGATCGAGGAGATCAAGAAGGTCGATTACGAGCGCATCGGCGAGCGCGAGTACGTGGAGTTCCTGTATCTGGATTACGCCGGCAACGGCGCGGACGCCTATGTGGCACTGGTCAACAAAGCCATGGCCGCCGAGCGCGCACTGGTGCTGAACTGCGCGGACGCCGACGTGGCCAAGGCCGCGCTGGACGCCTGCAAGGCTGCCAAGCCCATCCTGAATGGAGCCAACAAGGGCAACCTTGACGCCATGAACGCCGCCGCCACCGCCGCGGGTGTCACCCTGGGCGTGACCGGCGCGGATATCTCCGAGATCTACGACAACATCAAGGCCCTCGAGGGGAAGGGCAACAAGAACCTGATCATCGACTGCACCGGCGCCGACGCGAAGCAGACCTTCGCCAACGCCGTGATGGTGCGCCGCGGCAACCTGAAGGATCAGGACCGCAGCCTGGGCTATCCCAGCATCGTGAACCTGGCGAAGATCGCCGAAGGCGACCTGCACATGCAGACCGCCCTGGCCGCCGCCTTCACCCTGCGCTATGGCTCCATCATCGTCATGGAGAACATGACCTACGCCGAGGCGCTGGCGCTGTACGGGCTGCGCCAGAACATCTTTACCGATCCCCAGAAGCCCATGAAGGTGGAGCCCGGTATCTACGCCCTGAACGGCGCGGACGAGAATTCCGTCTGCTCCCTGACCGTAGACTTCGCGCTGACCTACTTCCTGGTCTCCGGCGAGTACGAAAGGTCGAAGTGCCCGGTCAACCTGCTGATCACCGACGCAAGCGGCATGTCCGTGCTGACGGCGTGGGCCGCGGGCAAGTTCTCCGCAGGTACCATCAAGAAGTTCTTCGACGAGAACGACATCGAGAACAAGATCAAGTCCCGCACGCTCATCATTCCCGGCAAGGTGGCTGTCATGAAGGGCGAGATCGAGGCCAAGCTGCCCGGCTGGAACGTTGTGGTCGGCCCCATGGAGGCGGTTCAGCTGGTCAAGTTCATCAAGGATTACACCGCTTAACGATTTATATGGCCGGTATGGCGATGCCGTACCGGCCGGGTTTGAATATGATATCAGTTGGGAGGACAATAACATGGCAAAATTCATCACCATTGGCGAGCGCATCTCCGTCACCGCCCCGTCCATCCGCAAGGCGTTTGCGGAACGCGACCCGGAGCCGATCCTCCAGCGCTGTGAGCAGCAGCTTGCGGCCGGCGCGAATTACATCGACGTGAACATCGGGCCTGCGGAGGCCGACGGCGAAGAGGTCATGCAGTGGGCGGTGAAGCTGCTCCAGGAGCGCTTCGACAACGTGCCGCTGGCGCTGGATACCTCCAACATGAAGGCCATCGAGGCGGGCATCCAGGTGTACAACCGCGCCAAGGGGAAGCCCATCGTGAACTCCGCCGACGCGGGCGACCGCTTCAACCGCATCGAGCTGGCCGCGAACAACGACGCCATCGTCATCGCGCTGTGCTCGGCCAACGGCATTGCCTCGGACAACGACGAGCGCATGATGCACTGCCAGCGGATGCTGGAGGAGGGCCTGATGCACGGCATGGAGGCCGAGGACCTGTGGTTCGACCCGCTGTTCCTGGTGGTGAAGGGCATGCAGGACAAGCAGATGGAGGTCCTGGAGGCCATCAAGATGTTCACCGACATGGGCCTGAACAGCACCGGCGGCCTGTCCAACAACTCCAACGGCATGCCCAAGCACATCCGCCCGATCTTCGACAGCTGCATGCTGGCGATGGCGATGATGCAGGGCCTGACCAGCGCCATCGTGAACCCCAACGACGTGCGCCTGATGGAGACCGTCAAGACCTGCGACATCATCAAGAACAACAACCTGTACGCCGATTCCTACCTGGAGATCTGA
>ONJE01000346.1 GCA_900318045.1 uncultured Eubacteriales bacterium | reverse complement strand
GCGTCGGAAATCGCCTGCAAGGTGCGGGGGTTGAACCCGTGGCCCTGCGCGTTCACCGACATGAACGGCGGGCGGCTGAAGCTCTACCTGGCGCAGGCCGTGGATTGCAACGCAGACGCCGTCCCCGGCACTGTGCTTGCATCTTCCCCGAAGGATGGGCTGTTTGTGCGCTGCGGTGATGGCGCACTGGAGGTGCTGGAACTCCAGGCCCCTGGCGGCAAGCGCATGACCGCCAAGGCGTATCTGATGGGCAAGGGGATTGAGGTTGGAACTGTGTTCGGAAAGGCTGCGGAAGATGAGTAGGGAATACAGGGAACAGGGAACAGGAAACAGGGAGCAGGAAAGGCGAGTCACTCGCAAGGGCGACGACGCGCCGCCCGCCCTTAACGGCAGCGGATCTGCGCCTGACCGAAACAAGCATAGAGGGAACCGGTCTCCCCGAAAGCCTTCCGCAATGGGGAAGGTGGTTCGCACATCGGGCCGGATGAGGCCCCTGGGGAAGGATTTGCACCCGGGAAGCAGCGGAAAGCAGAACCCACGCCGCCCGCAAACCCAGATCTCTGCCCGCGATGCCGCCCTCCGCGCCCTTCAGGACGTGGTGCGGGGGGACGCCTACGCATCCCAGGCCCTGAACCGTCGTTTGGAGGAGGCCGGGCTGAAGCCCGAGGACAGCCGCCTGGCCGCAGGCCTGTTCTACAGCGCCGTGGAGAACCGGCTGTATCTCGAGCACATGCTGGGCAAATTCATGGACCAGCGGCCCGAGCCGGTGGTGAATGACATACTGCACATCGCCGCGGCCCAGATCCTGTTCATGGATCGGGTGCCGGATCATGCCGCGGTGGACGAGGCCGTCAAGCAGGTGCGCGCCGCCCACAGGGAGGGCTTCACCGGGCTGGTGAACGGCGTGCTTCGCAACCTCATCCGCGCCCGGGACGCGGGGACGCTGTCCCTGCCGGATCGGGACGCCGACCCCGTGGCCTGGTTTCGGACCAAATACAGCATCTCCGCCCCTGCGGTGCGTCGGCTGATCGATGCCTACGGCATGGAGGACGCCGAGGCCATCGCTGCCTGGACGCCCGCCCGGCGGATTGAGACCGTCCGCCCGAACCGGCTGCGCATGGACGGGGAAGCCTTCGGCAGGTGGCTGACCGAGCAGGGCTTTGCGTGGAAGCCGGGTGTCGTGCCGGACGCCTTCGTCGTTTCCGACGGCGGCAACCTGTCGGCCCACGCGGGCTACCGACAGGGGTTGTTCTCCATTCAGGGCCAGAGCGCCATGCTCTGTGCCCAGGCCGTCCAGGCGAAGCCGGGGATGCAGATATTGGACGCCTGTGCCGCGCCGGGGGGGAAGACCTGCCTGATGGCCGAGCGGATGGGCACCTCGGGGCGGGTCCACGCCTGGGATGTGCACGAGCATCGCGTGGCGCTGATTCGCGCCGCCACGCTGCGGCTGGGGCTTGAAAACGTGCGCCCCGCCCAGCGGGACGCGAGAAAGCCTGTGGACAGTATGATGCTGTCCATGGACGCCGTGTTGGTGGACGCTCCCTGCTCCGGGTTGGGGGTCATCGCCGAAAAGCCGGACATCAAGTACCGCCAGACCGAGGAGGGACTTGGCGCCCTGCCCCCGTTGCAGCTGGAGATCCTGTCGGCCTGTTCCGGGGCGGTGAAGGTGGGGGGCCTTCTGGTCTACGCCACCTGTACGGTATTGCCCGACGAGAACGAAAGGGTGGTCAGGACCTTCCTCGAAAAGCACCCGAACTTCGAGCCGGACACCGACGACGGCTGGCTGCCCGCGGCCCTGCGCCCGCGCCTGGACCGGGGCATGCTGCAAATACTGCCCCATCGGGATGACATGGACGGCTTCTTCATCGCGCGGATGCGCAGAAAGGGCATTTAGGTGGACAAAATACAGCTTTTGGGTCTCACCGGTGACGAGCTGGAGCGCTTCGTTGTTGACGATTTGAAGCAGAACCGCTTCCGGGCCGGGCAGATCGCCGGGTGGCTCATGCGCGGCGCGGAGATCGGGGAGATGACCAACCTCTCCGCCGCGCTGCGCGGCCGGCTGGATGAGGTCGCCGTGGCCAATCCGGTGCGCATCATGGACAGCTTCAAATCAAAGCTGGATGAGACGGAGAAGTTTCTCTACGCACTGAACGACGGCAACCTGATCGAGGGCGTGCTGATGCGCTACCACCACGGGGATACGCTGTGCGTGTCCACCCAGGTGGGATGCCGCATGGGCTGCGCCTTCTGCGCCAGCACCCTGGAGGGGAAGGTGCGCAACCTGACCCCCGGGGAGATATTGGGCCAGGTGGTGACTGCCAACCGCCATATCCAGGCGTCGAACCCCGGGCGACGCGTGCACAACATCGTGCTGATGGGCAGCGGTGAGCCGTTGGACAACTACGACAACGTGGTGAAGTTCCTGCGACTGGTAAACGACCCGAAGGGGCTGAACATCTCGCTGCGCAACATCTCCCTGTCCACCTGCGGGCTGGTGCGGCGCATGTACGATTTCGCCAGGGAGGGCCTGCCGGTGACGCTGAGCCTGTCGCTGCACGCCCCCAACGATGAGATCCGCCGCCAGATCATGCCGGTGGCCAACGCCTACAGCTACGAGGAGGTGCTGACCGCCTGCAAGTACTACATCGAGCAGACGGGTCGCCGGGTGATCTTCGAATATGCGTTGATCAAGAACCTGAACAGCGACGTGCGCCACGCCGAGGAGCTGGCCCGCCGCCTTCGGGGCATGCGCTGCCATGTGAACCTGATCCCGCTGAACGACGTGAAGGAACGCAAGCTGGAGGCCCCGGACCGGCGCACGGTCGATGCCTTCCTGAAGCGCCTGGAGCTGAAGCACATCTCCGGGCAGGACAAGGCATAGCCCTCCAAAGCGCGCACAGACGCAATCAGGCACTGTTCAGGAATGATTTGAACATACTCTTGTCTGAATCTCCATATGCTGCGCATAATGGTTCAATTCATTTCTTCACAGCGCCTTACCCAACGCAAACAAAAACGGTGGGCGACCGCCCCAAGGCAAAGGTGTTACGATGAAGCATCCCAAAGCAAAGCTGATCATCTGCGTCGCGTTGGCCTGCGCGTTGCTGCTGGCCCTGGCGCTGCTGTACATCGGCGTCTACGGCGCCACGGGCGAGCAGCAGAACGCCACGGAGGTAGCCAGCAAGCTTGAAGGCATCGGCACATCCATCACCAACCTGTTGGAAACCAACGAGAGCGTGGTTCAGGACTACATTCAGCAGACGCGCAACGATGTGAACCTGACCGCGATGTCCCTGAGGGGTGTCGTGGCCCGTGAGGGCGACGCGGCCATACGCAGTTATGAAAATGGCTGTGTGATTCGCAACAGCCCGGACGGCCCCATACTGCCGGAGGACAGCGCCGCCCTTCCTCTGCCGGAGCCCCGGCCAATGGAAAATCCGCCCTTCCAGCTGCCGGCGAGCGCGCCCTTTGAGGACGATATCGGCGCCTTCTGGGCCAGCGACACAAACCCATCGGACGGGGCCGAAGGTGGGGACGACGCGGCGTACAGGCTCTGCACGTACAAGCGGATCGACGGCGCGTATTACTACCTGAGCTTCACGCCCGCGGCCGATATCCGGCGTCACATCAACGCCCACGCCGATCTTGCCGGCGCGATGCACAGCATCGAGGAAAACTATGCTTGTCGGATCGCCGCCTTCGAGGACAGCACCGAAGAAAAAAAGCTCATCTACTGTTCCGAACCGTTCAGCCAGGGCTATGCGGTCATCCAGGACATGGGCATACAACCCGAAGCGCTCTCAGATCCCGCCGTTACAACCATTGACGGCACAGATTACATTTACGCCGTGTCCAGGCCGTTCCCGGTGGAGGGCACGGAGGCGTCAAACGGCATCGCATCCTTCCGGGTCGTTTACCTGGCGCCCGTCAGGGAACTGATGAAGGGCTTCGCGGGCAAGGGCGCCACC
>ONJE01000188.1 GCA_900318045.1 uncultured Eubacteriales bacterium | reverse complement strand
TGCAACTGCTTTGCTATTTTTCTTTTTCCGGCTTCAGGCCTTGCATATATGTAATTCTGATGTTAAAATAGGTAGTGTGGCGGGCTTCGACCGGCCTATTTCTTTCAGGAATCACTCCACAATACGGCGGCACTTCTGGCGGTGCCTTTTCCGAGATCCTTCTCTTGCAGGTTTTTAGAGCACCTGCCACAAAAATCACCCGCCAGCTGACCGCCTTGATTTTGCGGTATTTCCTTCACACAAAACCGTTACGGAAAAGAGGCATGTTATGGATCAACACGTGTACCAGACCTACGTGGACATACTGCGGCATGAGCTGATCAGCGCCATGGGATGTACGGAGCCCATCGCCCTGGCCTACTGCGCCGCGGTGGCCCGCCAGACTCTCGGCGCGCTGCCCGAGCGCATTGAGGTTCAGGCCAGCGGCAACATCATCAAGAATGTCAAGAGCGTCGTGGTGCCCAACACCGGCGGTCGGCGGGGCATCGCCACGGCGGCGGCCATTGGCGCGCTGGGCGGCGACGCGAACGCCCTGCTTGAGGTCATTGCCCACGTCAGCGATGACGCGAAGGCGCGCCTGCCCGCCTATCTGGACCAAACCCAGATCGACGTCAGCCCGCTGGAATCGGACAACATACTGGACATGATCGTCACGGTGTACGCCGGCAAATCTCAGGCACGGGTGCGCATCGCCAACGAGCACACCAACATCGTGCTCATCGAGAAGGACGGCGTTGTCATGCAGCAGAAAGACCCTACCGCCGTGGAAGAAGAGGACCTGCCCGATTACAACCTGCTCACCGTTCAGGATATCTACAGCTTTGCCACGACCTGCGACCTGGCGGACGTGAAGGATATACTGGATCGTCAGATCACGCAAAACACCGCCATCGCCGAAGAGGGACTGCAGCACGACTACGGCGCGAACATCGGAAAGGTGCTGCTCACCACGGGGGACAACACCCGCACCCGGGCCAAGGCCTGGGCTGCTGCCGGGTCCGACGCCCGCATGAACGGCTCGGAGCTGCCGGTGGTAATCTGTTCCGGCAGTGGCAACCAGGGACTGACCGCCTCACTGCCTGTCATCATCTACGCCAGGGATCTGAATACCGACAAAGAGAAGCTCTACCGGGCGCTGCTCATCTCCAATCTCGTCACCCTGCATTGCAAGACCGGCATCGGCAGGCTCTCCGCCTACTGCGGCGCGGTCAGCGCCGGTGCTGGCGCAGGCGCAGGCATCGCCTACCTGTATGGAGGCGACGAACGCGACATCGCCCACAGCATCGTCAATGCCCTGGCCGTCACTTCGGGTATCGTCTGCGACGGAGCCAAGTCCTCCTGTGCCGCCAAGATTGCCACTGCCGTGGAGACCGGCATCTTCGGCTATGAGATGTACCGCAACGGCCAGCAGTTCTTCGCCGGCGACGGGCTGGTGGTAAAGGGCGTCGAGAACTCCATCGCCAACTTCGGGCGGCTTGGACGGGTGGGCATGAAGGAGACCGATCACGAAATCATCCGAATGATGACCGAACAGAAATGACAGGAGGAACGGAATATGAAGATACTGAAGAGCCTGCCGGCGCGGCTGCTGCTGGCGATTATACTGGGCATACTGGCAGGGCTCGTGCTGCCCGTCCAGGCCATGGTGGTGGTCGTTACATTAAAATACATCATGGGCCAGCTGATCACCTTCTGCGTGCCGCTGATCATTCTCGGCTTCATCGCGCCCTCCATCACCCGGCTGGGCAACAACGCCACCAGGATGCTGATCGTGGCGGTTATCCTCGCCTACACCTCCAGCATACTGGCGGCATTCATGTCCTGCGCCGCAGGCTTTGGGATCATTCCCCATCTGAACATCGTATCTGACCCTGAAAGCCTGAGGGAGCTGCCTGAGGTGGCTTTCCAGCTGGATATTCCCCAGATCATGCCCGTGATGTCGGCGCTGGTGCTGTCCACGCTGCTGGGGCTTGCCGCCGTGTGGACCAAGGCCCGGACGATCACTCAGGTGCTTGAGGAGTTTCAGGTCATCGTGCTGGAGATCGTAAAGAAGGTCATCATTCCCGTGCTGCCCTTCTTCATCGGCGTCACCTTCTGCAGCCTGTCCTGGGAAGGCATGATCACCAAACAGCTGCCGGTATTCCTGGTCGTAATCCTGATCGTGCTGGCCGGCCATTACATCTGGTTGGCGGTGTTGTACAGCAGCGCATCCCTGTATTCCCGCCGCTCTGGCCTGGAGGTGCTCAGCCACTATGGCCCGGCCTACCTCACCGCCGTGGGTACCATGTCCTCCGCCGCCACGCTGGCCGTTGCCCTGGAGTGTGCCCACAAGAGCAAGAATCTGCGCCGTGATCTTGTGGATTTCGGCATCCCCCTGTTTGCCAACATCCACCTGTGCGGATCGGTGCTGACCGAGGTATTCTTCGTGATGACCGTTTCCAAGGTGCTCTACGGCCAAATTCCCTCCCCCGGCCACATGATACTGTTCTGCCTTCTGCTGGGCATCTTTGCCATCGGCGCCCCCGGCGTGCCCGGCGGCACGGTCATGGCATCCCTTGGCCTCATCACCGGCATACTTGGCTTCAACGCCGACGGCACCGCGCTGATGCTGGCGGTATTCGCCTTGCAGGACAGCTTTGGAACCGCCTGCAACGTCACCGGCGACGGCGCGCTGACGCTGATGCTCACAGGCTACGCTGAAAGGCACGGCATCAAGGAAGAAGCGTCCGCAGGCACGGCAGTGTAGCGCGATAAGGAAATACCGCGCAATTTCAGGCACCTCTGAAAACGAACGCATCACCCAACGGGATGAATTTCAGCCAGGTTTGGCTTGCATAAAACACAGGCTGTCCGGGGCAGTCAAGGTTTTTGCAAGGCGATAAGGAGCCGTGCAGATATAACACACAAAAGTTTCAGTATGAATGCGTCAGCACAAGGCTAAGGAGGGAGGCGTACCTTGGCACGATGACCGACGACAACGCGACATGGGCGGATCCAGACAAGTATATATCAGTATATTACTTGAGAATATCCAGTATAACGTTCGGATTGATCTGCCTCACCAATTCCCCCGGCCATGCCGGGCGTAGAACTCGTTGGTCCAGTCCAGCAAGCTGTCCGCCTCGATGGCGGCGCGCATCTGTTCCATCATCTTGGTCAGGAAGTAGATGTTGTGGATGCTGTTCAATCGCAGGGCCAGTATTTCCCCCGCCTTGAACAGGTGGCGAATGTAGCCGCGGGTGTAGTTGCGGCATGTATAGCAGTCGCAATCCGGGTCGAGGGGCGAAAAGTCCTCGGCGTACTTCGCGTTGCGCACGACAAGCCGGCCATCGTGGGTAAACACGGTGCCGTTGCGGGCCACGCGGGTGGCCAGAACGCAGTCGAACATGTCAACGCCCCGCATCACGCCCTCGATCAGGCAGTCCGGCGAGCCCACACCCATCAGGTAACGGGGCTTGTTCTGGGGCATGTAGGGCATCAAGCGTTCCAGCATTTCGTACATGATCTCCTTGGGCTCGCCCACCGACAGGCCGCCGATGCCGAAGCCCGGCAAATCCAGCTTCGCCATCTCTTTCGCGCACTCCACCCGAAGGTCGGCGTAGAATGCCCCCTGCACGATGCCGAACAGGGCCTGGTTCTCGTGGGTCCAGGCCTTCATGCAACGCTCCAACCACCGAAGGGTGCGACCCATGGCCTTCTTGGCCCGGTCGTAGTCGCAGGGATAGGGCGAGCACTCGTCAAACTGCATCATGATGTCCGAGCCCAGGGCCTGCTGTATGGCGATGGATTCCTCCGGTCCGATGAAGCGCTTTGAACCGTCCAGGTGACTGCGGAACTCCACGCCCCGCTCCTCCACCTTGCGCAGGTCGGCCAGTGAGAAAACCTGAAAGCCGCCGCTGTCGGTCAATATGGGCCGATCCCAGTGCATGAAGCTGTGCAGGCCGCCGGCCCGCGCCACCAGATCCTCGCCTGGGCGCAGATGCAGGTGGTAGGTGTTGGACAATATGATCTGAGCCCCGCAGTCCTTTAGCTCCTCCGGGGTCATGGTCTTGACCGTTGCCTGAGTGCCCACAGGCATGAAAACCGGCGTTTCGATCACACCATGGGGCGTATGCAGCCTGCCGCGCCGCGCGCCTGTCTGCTTGCATACGTGCAGCAATTCAAATTCAAAGAGCTTGCTCATGGAACCTCCCGCAAATAAGCATTCATCAGGGGCTGTCTCCAACGCGCTGTTTTCAAGACAAATGCAGCGGCGGCCTCCAGGCCGCCACTTTGGCGGCACAGGCGCCGCCGCTACAGTCTCGTTTATCTGTCACAGCGTTGTTTTGAGACAGCCCCTGGCATTAATTTATATATTTGTATTCAACATTCTACGCCCTGACCCGGCGGCGAAACAGGACCACTGCCAGCAGACCCCCGCACAATGCGATGGCGGTAAAGGCCACGCCCACCGGCATCGAACTGTCGCCTGCCTGGGGCACAGTCTCCTCCAGCACGCGGGCGGCAATATCCATGCTTACAAGCATCTTGCCGTCGGCATTGAAGGCGTCCATGCGATACACGCCTGTGTTTTCCGGCTTGGCGTTGACGATGTTGTAAACCCTCTGGTTCGCGCCTTCAACGGGCATATCGTTGAAATACCATTGGTATTCCGCAGGCTCAACGCCATCGATATCCACTTCGATAGAAAGATCCTCTCCGGCTTTGACCACGGCGTTCTGCGTCATCCTTGAGACGCGCATCACCACCGTCGTGGAGATCGGTCCCTCCCCGTATGCGCACACAGAGGTAAGCAGCATGACGGCCATTACAAGCGCAGCCAACCTGCCCAATACTCTGTTCATGCTGAACCCCTCCAGTGTTTCAGATGCATTTGTAGTTATCGTAATTTTACTGCACACCCCTGCAAATTTCAATAGATATCCGCATATATGCACAGTTTTATCTAATTTCAGTCATAGAATTACAGTTATATTGCACAAAATGTAATATACATGCAATATTTTTTAATATATCAAAAACACTTTTAAAATCAATCTGAAATACATGCCTTTACAGTCCATTGTTCTGGGTGATATAATAATGGCGGGTCGGCGAATTTCATAGGATACGATGCCGACAGCCAAAACCGATGTCGGTCATTCCCGGAGGTAGCACATGGTCGGATTTATCATACTTGCAGGCTTCCTGCTGAGCGGTTGCGTTGCGATTGACGCGCTGATGCCCCGCAAGAACGGGCTCGTGCGGCTGTGGCTCGGTCTCAGCGCGGGGCTTATGCTGATGATGTGGCTGCCCACGCTGGCTGCCGCTGGCGCTGGCGGTGCCGTTCATCCTCTTGAGCGGATACCTGCAATACACCCACACCCTCCGGCAGGTGGGCGGCACGCTGCACGTGGGCCAGTCCACCTACGGCGACCTGTGCCTGCACCTGGGCATCGCCACCAGTCTGCGGGACGCGGCCTATCCCCCGGATTATTCGCTGCTGCCGGGGACGCTGCTGGGCTACCCCTTCCTGGGCGACAGCATGGTCACCACGATGCTGCTGTTCGGCAGCGACCTGACCGCCTCGTTCATCGTCACCGGCACGCTGATGATGGCACTGGTCTACATGGGCTTCGTGATCTTCTGCTGGGAATTCACCCACAGTCGCGCGGCTACGGTCCTGGCCACGGTGCTGATGTTCATCAACGGCGGCCTCGGCTTTCTGTACGCTTTGGACGGCGTTGCGAAGGACGCCACGGCATTCCGTGCCATATTCACCGGTTTTTATAAAACGCCCACCAACCAACCCAACCTGAACCTGCGCTGGTCCAATGTGATCTGTGACATGATGATCCCCCAGCGCACGCTGCTGACCGGCTGGATGGCGCTGCTACCGGCGCTGTGTCTGCTGATGAACGCGACTCGGGAGGGAAAACTGTCCACCTTTGCCCTGCTGGGCCTATGGGCCGGAGCGATGCCGATGATCCACACCCACTCCTTCCTGGCCCTGGGTCTGATAAGCGCCGGCGCGATGGCCTACGCCATACTGCGGGTTCCCAGAGGCTATCGGCTGCAGGTGCTGGGCCGGTTTGCGCTCTACGGGGGCATTGCGTTGATACTCGCCGCGCCCCAGCTGCTGACCTGGTCGGTGCCCCAGACGGTACACGGCGGCTCGATGCGCTGGCGCTTCAACTGGGTCAACAACCAGGGCAACGGCAGGCTGATCGACGGCTACTGCTGGTTCTGGATCAAGAATGTGGGTCTGATCTGGCTGATGATGGTGCCCGCAGCACTCTCCGGAAAGCGCGCCCGCCCGAGAATGGCGCCTACTCTGCGGCGGGAAGACATGCGCCGCATGTTCTCCCTCGGCGCGTTGTGTATCTATATTGTAGCGGAGCTGGTCCAGTTCCAGCCCAACGCCTACGACAACAACAAACTGTTCTACGTGGCCTATATGGCGGTGATGCCCGCGATGGGCCTGTTCCTGGTGGAGCTCTGGGACCGTCTGAAGGGCATAAGAGGCCGGACGATTCTGGCTGCGGTATTCATGCTGGCTTCGACCCTCTCCGGCGCGCTGACCATCGCCCGGGAGGTCGTATCTGACTACAATCTTTTCTATCCCCAGGCCGTACATGCGGCCCGGTATGTCGAGGAAAACACCCCGATGGACACCGTGGTGCTTACCGGCCGAGAGCACAATAATCCCATCGCCGCGCTGGCGGGCCGGGACATCGTGTGCGGATCGGAGAGCTACCTGTACTTCCACGGCATCAGCTATTTCACCCAGGAACGGGACATGCGGATGATGTTTGAGGAACCGGGGGACAACCTGGCACTGCTGGACCGCTACCGCGTTGAATACGTCTATATCTCCAGCTATGAACGCGCCGACTTTGACTTGGACGAGGCCTGGTTCAATACAAACTGCGATACGGTCTTCGCCGAAGGGGACGTCTGCCTTTACCGTAAACGGGGCGTTCATTGGAACTCCACGCAAAATTAGTGTTCAACGCATTGTAATTTGATGGCGCATGTACTATAATTCATTTGTGGCAATGTGACTTTTTTCAGGCGGACGACACAAAAGCGCCCTCCGCCCCGTCTATAAATGGAAGGGCCGCCGAATATTGGCAACCGGCGGACCCATCGATTGTGCAACAACCCGGAGGCTTGTGATGGGAAACTATAGAATCGGAGCGTTGACCCTGATGGCGGCAGGCGTATGCCTGCTGCTGTGTGGCTGTGGCTCGATTGACGAAACCATACTGGACACGCAGGCCAACACCTCCGTGGAAATCAACATGCCCTATGCTACGGCCACGCCCCTCCCCGAGAACATGAGCGCGCCCCAGGCCATCGTCATCGACGCCGACGGCAACGTTACGTTGAACGATACCTCCGTCATCGAGGGTGACTTCCAGTCCCTGCGCGCCCAGGAGCAACAGACCGAGTACCGCAGCCTGAGCCTGGGCAACACAGGCATCGCCGTACAGGCCCTCCAGCTGCGCCTGAAGGACCTGGGATACTTCAACGGCGACGTGTCCGGCCTGTTTGATGCCGACACCGAGGCCGCCGTGAAACGCTTCGAACAGACCTTCGGCACGATGCAGACCGGCGTCGCCACACCGAAGCTCCAGCTGAAGCTGTTTGCCTCCACCGCCCCGGCCTACGGTACCGACGCCTACAACAACGCCGTGCTGTCTCAGTATTCGATACTGCGTCCCGGCACGGTGGGCAGCTCGGTCTACGCGCTGCAACAGCGCCTGAAGAACCTGGATTACCCCATCACCGAGCTGACGGGCGTGTTCGACGACCAGACTGCAGACTGCGTGCGCCTGTTCTACGCCTCCTACGGCCTGCCCGCCACCGACACAGCCAGCGTCGCCATGCAGCAGGAACTGTATTCGGACACCGCAAAGCACTATTCAAAGGACGTACAGCTGATCGTCACACCCCCGCCGGGAGAGATTTCCCTGGATACGGGCATCGCCATTCCCGAGGATGGTGGCGAGGTGGACGAAACCACCGCCATCGCCCTGGGCAATTCCGGGGCCAGGGTGTCCCAGATCCAGCAGCGACTGATCGCGCTGGGCTACATGCCCGAGGGCACCGACACCGGCGTGTTCGACCAGGATACCCAGGAGGGCGTCAACCGCTTCCTGTCAGCCATTGGGCGCACCCCCAACGGCATGCTGACCCTGGACATGCAGGAATTCCTGCTCTCAGGCAGTGCTCCCGCCCTGGGCGGCAGCATAGAGGTCGTGACATACGAGGACCTTGCCCCCGGCGACAGCGGCGATGCCGTGCTGGCGCTGCAGCGCAGGCTCGTAGAGCTGGGCTACGCCGACGGTACGCCCAACGGCAAGTACGGCCCCGCCACCATCAGCGC
>ONJE01000195.1 GCA_900318045.1 uncultured Eubacteriales bacterium | reverse complement strand
GCCTGGTACTCCGCCAGCGGCGTGACCGCAAAGGTCGCGCAGGAGCTTGCAGCCGTAGAAAACGCGGATTGCTTTGAGATCAAGCCCGAAGCACCCT
Organism: uncultured Eubacteriales bacterium; assembly: GCA_900318045.1. Taxonomy (GTDB): domain Bacteria; phylum Bacillota; class Clostridia; order Christensenellales; family Aristaeellaceae; genus UBA2862. The sequence continues at coordinate 5,389 of ONJE01000195.1, read as the reverse complement.
ATACCCCAGAGGACCTGGACTACACCAACAGGCAATCGCGCAGCACGCTGGAAATGCGCGACCCGAACTGCCGCCCCGCGACCCTCGGGCTTGTGGAGAACATGGCGCAATACGACGTGGTATTCGTGGGATTTCCCATTTGGTGGGGCCGGGAGCCCAGCGTGGTGGATACCTTCCTGACTTCCTATGACTTCAGCGGCAAGCGAATCGTGCCCTTCTGCACCTCCGGCGGCAGCGGCATCGGCAAAACTGCCGAACGCATCCAGCAGCTGGTGGGTGAAAGTGCGCGCGTGGACGCCGGCAAGCGCCTTGGCGGCGAGATTCAGAAATCAGATCTCAGGCTCTGGACGGAGGGGCTGAAGCTATGAACGCGATGGAACTGATCCGGCAACGCCGAAGCGTGCGAACGTTCGACGGCAAGGCGCTGAAGGCCGAGGATCGGGAAAAGCTGCTGTCCTTCGCGGCGCAGATTGGCAATCCCTACGGCCTGACGATCACCTGGCGCATCCTGAGTGCGAAGGAAAGCAGGCTTTCCAGCCCCGTCATCTCCGGAACGGACACCTTCATCGCGGGTAAGCTGTGCCGCGCGCCCCACGCGGAGGAGGCATTCGGCTTCGCCTTCGAGCGATTCGTCCTCTATGCGCAATCGCTGGGCATCGGCACCACCTGGATCGCCGGGACAATGAACCGCCCTGCCTTTGAAAAAGCCATGGACCTGGAGGACGGCGAGGTCATGCCCTGCGTCAGTCCCCTGGGCTATCCTGCGGCGAAGCTGTCGCTCCGGGAGAGTCTGATGCGCAAGGGCATAAAGGCGGACAGTCGCCTGGCGTTCAACGCGCTGTTCTTCGATGGCGGCTTTGACCGCCCCCTCACACAGGAGGCGGCGGGAGAACTCACCCCACCGCTGGAGATGGTCCGCTGGGCGCCTTCCGCCGTCAACAAGCAGCCCTGGCGCGTGGTACTGAACGGCAAAACCGCTCACTTTTACGAGAATAAATCCAAGGGCTACGTGGACGGCACCGGCTGGGATATCCAGAAGATCGACCTCGGTATCGCGCTGTACCACTTCACCTGCGGCTTGGAAGCACAGGGCATCGACTGGCGCTTGGCCGTGACCGACCCGGGGCTGTCGGCTCCGGAGGGCACAGCGTATATCGCCACAATCGAAATGCTTTAAGGAGGCAGATACAATGTTCTATGATTACACCGTATTGACCCGCAAGGGCGAAGAATTCAAGCTCTCCAGCCTCAAGGGCAAAGTCGTGCTGGTGGTCAACACGGCCACCGGCTGCGGCTTCACGCCCCAATACGCGCCCATCGAGCAACTGTACCAGGATTACCACGACCAGGGGCTGGAGATCCTGGACATCCCCTGCAACCAATTTGGCGGCCAGGCCCCCGGCACTGACGACGAGATCCATGCGTTCTGCACACTGAACTACAAGACCACCTTCCCACAAATGAAGAAATCAGAGGTCAACGGCCCGAACGAGCTGCCGCTGTACACCTGGTTGAAAGCCCAGAAGGGCTTTGAGGGCTTCCAGGAGCATCAATACAAGGCGCTGCTGGAGAAGATGTTCTCCGAGGCCGACCCGGATTGGGCCAGCAAACCGGACATCAAGTGGAACTTTACCAAGTTTGTCGTCGACCGCGCAGGCAACGTCGTCGCCCGCTTCGAACCCACCGCTGACATGGCACAGGTTGAAGCCTGTGTCAAGGCATTGCTGTAATAAAACAAGTTCACATGGCGGCTGTCTGACTGAATAACATCGTGTATATGGAGGGTCTTGCATGGACAATTTTAACTTCTATTCTCCCACCTTCTTCGCCTTCGGCAAGGACCGCGAGCAGGACGTCGGCGCGCTGGTGAAGCGTTTCGGCGGTACGAAGGTGCTCATCCACTATGGCGGCGGCAGCGTGGTGCGCTCCGGCCTGCTGAGCCGGGTAAAGGCGTCGCTGGACGCCGAGGGCATCCCCCACATCGAGCTTGGCGGTGTGAAGCCGAATCCCAGGAGCGGCCTGGTGTATGAAGGCATCGATTTGTGCCGGCGCGAGGGCGTGAACTTCATCCTCGCCGTGGGCGGCGGCAGCACCATCGACTCCTCCAAGGCCATCGCCGCAGGCGTAGTCTACGACGGCGACTTTTGGGACTTTTACTGCGGCAAGTATATCGACAAGGCCCTGCCCGTGGGCACCATCCTGACCATCGCCGCGGCGGGCAGCGAAGGCAGCCCGGACTCCGTCATCACCAATGAGAACGGCATGTTCAAGCGCGGGGCGACCGGCGACGCCATCCGGCCGAAGTTCTCGATCCTCAACCCGGCCCTGACCCAGACCCTGCCGCCCTACCAAACCGCCTGCGGCATCACGGACATCATGGCTCACCTGTACGAGCGCTACCTGACCAACACGAAGGAGGTGGAGGTCACCGACCGGTTGATCGAGGCGTTGCTGCTGACTATGATCCACGAAGGAACGCGGGTCATCGAAAACCCCGACAACTACGAGGCCCGCGCCAACATCATGTGGGCGGGTATGATGGCCCACAACAATTCTGTGGGTGTAGGCCGCAGCCAGGACTGGACCAGCCACGACATCGAGCATGAGCTCTCCGCGCTGTACGACTGCGCCCACGGTGCGGGCCTGGCGGTCACGCTGCCTGCCAACTTCACCTATGTGATGCATCACGACGTGATGCGCTTTGCAAAGGTCGCCGTGCGCGTCTGGGGGTGCCAGATGGATTTCGACCACCCCGAGGTTACCGCGAAGGCGGGTATCGAGGCCCTGCGGCGGTTCTTCATCTCCATCGGCATGCCGAGGAACTTCGCCGAACTGGGTGCGAAGGAGGCGGATATTCCAAAGCTGGTGGAATCCCTGTGCCGCGGCAACGGTCGCAAGGGCAGCCTGACCGGGTTCACCACCCTGAACGAGAAGGACTGCGAAAGCATATACCGGCTGATGCTGTAGCCGACAACGGCGGATTTTGTATCGATATGATATGAAAAAACGGGAGGCAATCACATGCGCAAGATCAAATGGGGCGTGCTCGGCACCGCCAACATCGCCCGGGGCTGCACTATCCCCGGTATGCAGCTGGCGGAGAACTGCGAGCTCTACGCCATCGCCGGACGGACCCCTGGCAAGGCAGAACAGTTCAGGGCGGAATTCGGCTTTGCCAAGGCCTATGACAGCTATGAAGCGCTGTTGGCAGACCCGGCTGTGGAAGCGGTCTACATTCCCCTGCCCAACACGCTGCACTACGAATGGGTCATCAAAGCCGCAAAGGCCGGCAAGCACATACTCTGTGAAAAACCCCTGGCCCCCAACGCCGCCCAGGCAACACAGATGCAATCTGTCGCCAGGGAGAACCATGTGTTTCTCATGGAAGCGTTCGCTTACCTGCACAGCCCGCTGATGGCTGCCATCAAAGCGGAACTGAACAAGGGCGCGATCGGGGCGGTGCGCTACCTCGAGAACGCCTTCATCACTTCAGATTACGACCTGTCCAACATCCGCATGCGCCGGGAAACACTGGGCGGCAGCCTGTACGACCTGGGCTGCTATTGCATCTCCCAGGCCATTTGGCTGCTGGGCGAGCCTGAAAGTGTCCGCGCCGTCGCTGATTATTCCGATCAAGGTGTGGACCGACTGACAACCGGAATCCTGAGCTATAAGAATGGCGCGCGCGCTGCCTTCACCTGCGGCATGGTTCTGCCTACCGAACAGTACAAGCGCCTCGACCGGCTGCAGATACATGGCACGAAGGGCGTATTGCGCACTGCCGCGGAATTCAACCAGGCCGGGCGGTTGAATTATCAAATCGTCACGGACGACAGAACCATCACCCAATACGTGGAGGTCCCACAGAACTACAGCCTTGAAATCGCGCAGCTGGGGCGGTGCATCGCCTCCGGCGAACAGCCCCACGTGAGCGCCAATATCACCCTTGCCAACGCGAGAACGCTGGACAAGGCCCTGGCCGCTATCGGCTATGAGCCGGGATTATGAGAAGAAACCGCGCAAACATAGGCTGTCCGCATACCTGATGGAGGTTGACCATGTGCATCACCTGAGACAAGAAGCTCGGCTTCGGCGCCATGCGCCTGCCGCTTATCGATCCCGACGACCCGAAACGCATCGATCTTGACCAGGTCTGTCGGATGGTCGACCTGTATATGGAGGGTGGTTTCTGTTATTTTGATACCGCTTACCCCTATCATGAAGGCCACTCCGAGGAAGCCCTGCGGCAATGCCTCGTGGAGCGTTATCCCCGCGAGCGCTTTCTGCTGGCGGACAAGATGCCTGTGTTTCTCGTGAAGGCAAAGGAAGACTATGAACGCTTCTTCACGGAGCAGCTCAGGCGCTGCGGCGTTTCCCACTTCGACGTCTACCTTCTTCACAACCTGGGACGGGACCGCTATCCCGATGTGGAACGCTTCGGAGGCTTTGACTTCCTCCGGCGGTTGAAGGAACGCGGTCTGGCGCGCAATATCGGCTTCTCCTTCCACGACGACGCCAAAACCCTGGATAGGATTCTCACGGATCACCCTGAAGTCGATGTTGTTCAGCTGCAGATCAACTATCTCGACTGGAACGGCGCGGTAGTCCAATCAGGAAGGTGTTATGACGTTGCGACGCGCCACGGCAAGCAGGTCATCGTCATGGAGCCTGTCAAGGGTGGGCAGCTTGCCAACCTCCCTGACGCGGCCATGCAGTTGTTTACAGATTTCTACGGCAGTGCCACCCCTTCCCCGGCCAGCCTCGCCATTCGCTTTGCGGCGTCGTTGGACAATGTCAAAATCGTGCTGAGCGGCATGAGCACACCGGAGCAGGTGGCCGACAATACGGCGTATATGGGGGAATTCATTCCGCTTTCAGATGATGAATATGAATTGACGGGAAAGATTGAACGAGAGCTGAAGCGTTCCATCAAAGTACCCTGCACCGGTTGCCGATATTGTATGGAGGTATGTCCGAAGAACATCGCCATCCCTGATTACTTCGGTCTGCTGAACCTTCACGCTGTCACGGGAAACAAGACCAACATGTATTACCAGCGCTACTCCATGAACCATGGCAAGGCTTCGGATTGCCTCAAATGCGGCTTATGTGAGACGAACTGCCCCCAGCACATTCCAATACGTGAAATGCTGGAATCGTTTAAGGCCCTGTACGAAATACAGATAACAGCTGTCAATAAATGAACCTTCTACAAAGACACCCTTTGGGCACCGGCAACAAGCTGTAGTCTGAAAGGGTGTCTTTATGGAAATACCGCATAATTGGGTAGTGATACTAGAGTGTGTTTCTAAAATGAGGGATGTGCAGTTTCGAGTGGATTGGGCTGCATTTCAAGGCGATTTTCCGCAGGCTTAGTGGGGCTAAGTCA
>ONJE01000200.1 GCA_900318045.1 uncultured Eubacteriales bacterium | reverse complement strand
ACCTAAGGTAATGAGAATAAGACAAGAATGCTGAAAACAGAAGCGTTTTACTTGGAATTCTTGATAGCGGTTCTGGAGGATAGCAGAGAAGAATGCGAAAGAGGCAACACCCCTTCAAAGCCCGGCAATGTGCCGAAGCGTGAAGGAGTGTTGCTTGTCTGCTCAGATCTGGGAGGTTGGGATAATGCCCATCCAATATGTGTAAAATGTTATCCGATCACAGCGTCTCCGGCGGTGTATTCCTCCAGGGAATTTTCGCGCACCTGGATGCAGGCATAGCTTACAGCAGAGTCCGCAGCTGCGCTGAACTGCCGCTTCACAGCGGGCGCGATCCTGATGACATCGCCTGCGGCAAAATCCACTTTTTCACCATCCAGGACAGCGCTCCCCTTGCCTGAGAGGATGATATAAATTTCTTCGTTCTTCTTATGGCTGTGAACGAAGGGCACGCCAGCGCCTGCCGGAAGGTTGTTGATGCTGATCTCCGCGCCGGTCAGTCCCAGCACATCATGCAGTTCGGTTCTCGGATCCTGTTTTGCGTTCCATTTGCTAAAGCTTGCCATGTCACTTGTCCTCCTTTTTATGTCGAGCTCCGGTGTTTTCGGAGCCTCGAATCTCCTCATGATAGAAATAGTTGACAATAATGGGGTGTCCCTGAGGTACCCGGCCATAGGGCATCTCGTTATCCACAAAAGGACAGTCATACTGCCGGGCCATGGCTTCCGCCTGCCGCATCAGCGCTTCAAAGTAGGAGCGGTCATGCCTGTTGTAAATCTGATTGTACAACGGCATCAGGCCGGGATGCTTTACGGCAATGTAGTCCATAATCGTTTTCTTGAATCCACCGCGCAGATTCAGGTTTTCCAGCCAGAACAGGTCGCACTGATTTTTTACCCTGGCAAAGATAGCTTCAAAATCCGTGAGTCCCGGGAACACGGGAGACACAAAGCAGACCGTGCGGATACCGGCATCATATACCTGCTTCATGGCGGCAATACGCCGCTCGATGGAAACCGCGCAGTCCATGTCGTTCTTGAAATCTTCGTCCAGGGTATTGATGGACCATGATACGGTGACCTGCCCCAGCTCCTTCAGCAGATCAAGGTCACGCAGCACGAGATCGGATTTTGTCGTGATAAGAATATCCGCGTTGCTGCCGCGCAGCTGTTCCAGCAGCTTTCGGGTGTTACCGAACTGCTCCTCCTGTGGGTTATAGCCGTCTGTCACGGAGCCGATGACCACACGCTGTCCTGCGTATCGCTGTGGATTCCTAATCTCCGGCCAGTGCTTCACATCCAGGAACGTGCCCCATTCCTCGGTATGACCGGTAAAACGCTTCATAAAGCTGGCATAGCAGTATTTGCACGCGTGGGTGCAGCCCGCATAGGGGTTCACGGAGTAACCGCCCACTGGCAAACTGGACTTGGTCATGACGCTTTTGACGTCCACATGGCCGATCTTTACTTCTTCCAATGCCTTTGCGCCTCCAATACCTGATTCATGTCTTCCGGCAACTCCTGGATCATCTGTTCTTCGCCCATGATTGGAACGAGATCCTCTTTCCAGAAAACGGGGATAACCTTGTTGTGCGCCTGCTCCGTCAGGGCATAGGCCCATGCGGGTTCTGTGTGGACCTTCCGGCTCTGAGCGCCAGTCATTGTGCCAACGACGATCCAGCCGATATCATGCAGATCGACCTGTCCCGGATCATCAAACAGCGGCTCAAAAGTCACATGATAATGCTTTGCCCTCACATTCTCTCGCAGCGCGTCAATCCGCCAAAGCTCGCTTTTCCGGGTCACGGTCACGCCGAACCAGGCGTTTTCCATGTCCGTCCGGATATTCAGCAGATCGGGCCGCTTGGACAGAAACAGGAACTGATGCTGCGGATTCTCCGCGATCTTCCGGAAAACCTGCTCCCGCCATTCCGTTTCCCAGCCAGCCAGGTCGCTCATGCCGGTCAGCAGGAAATTGTGCGGGCATGGTTTCTCCATCAGGCGCAGCTTTTCCGGAAAGAACTCGGGCCGACTGAAATCCTCGATCATGTGCCAACGGCGCACGTTGTTTCGAGCATAACAATAATCACAGCCCACCGTGCAGCCGATCACCAGGTTCATATTCTGTATCAGGTCTTTAATGCAAACGCTCATCAAAGCGCCTCCTCCACGTTCTTCAGTACCCGTTCCAGATACCCCTCCAGCTGAGCGATCTCCGCTTTGGTAAAGCCTTTATAGTAAATATTACTGATTTCCTCTGAAACAGCGTTGTATTCCCGCTCCAATCCCCTGGCCGCTTCTGTGAGATAGATCAATACCTTTCGGCGGTCCCTGTCGCCCCGGTCGCGGACGATCAGGTTTGCCGCCTCCATGCGATCCAGCATGCTGGTCAGCGTGGTCGTGGCCAGGCCGGTCTCCCGGGACAGCGTGCTGATGGGAACACCGTCGTTCCGCCACAGCACATAGAGTATCCTGCCCTGCGCCCCGTTGAAGGCGTCGATATTTTTCTCTGCCAATATGTGCTCGAACACACGCCCACCAACCTGTTTGATGCGTGTGATCAGGAAACCGCCCTGTGTATCCATGTTCATCACTCCCTTTGGTATAGTCCCGCCAGCTCCTTCAACCGACGCATCAGATCGCCCGCCACGCAGCACACCGTCTCCTCGTGGGTAAAATCGGTGATGTTGGCATCGAAAAGCAGGTTGGCCTGGGCGGGAAATTCGTCGTCTCCATCCCAGAACACCATCATCACCGGCATGCAGTCAAAGGCGCGGAAGATGTAGCCGGCATCACCCTGTTTGATCCTCTCGCCCTTCAGCGCCTCAGAAGCCCGGCGCAGCGCTTCCAGATGACCGTCGAAGGGCCTGGACAACTCCTCCGCGATGGACTTCTCGAAGGCCGGGGCGAAGGGCGACGCGCCTCTGACCTGACGAAAGGGCACAAACCTGCCGCTGTTCATCGCGCCGGGTTTGGAATAGCAGAACAGATGATAGATGCTCATTAGCGGGCCGAAGGGAATCTCCACTCCGGGATCGTCACAAAGGGATATGAACCCGTTTGAGCGGTTCACGGCATATCGCTGTTCATAGTATACAATGTAAATATATTGATCGTCCGCTGCCAGGTGAAACTGCTCGATCAGCCTTGCCTGGTCCGTTTCAAGGAATCGCTCGCGCCAATATTCCCGCATCATTTCAAAACGATTTTGCGCCTGCAACATAATTGTCTGACCTCGCACATATCTTTCATTTATTATACTATATAGTATTATACTATGTCAATATTTATTCAGCCAATATTTTCGTGTTGGATTTCCAACATACAGAGGACGCGGATTTGTGCTATGATGCTCTCAGCAAATAACAGGAGGAATTCAACCATGGCAAATGAAATGTTTTGTTTCCAGTGCGAGCAGACCGCGGGCTGTGTCGGCTGCAGAGGCAAGGCAGGCGTGTGTGGCAAGACCGCGGAGGTGGCGAAGCTTCAGGACACGCTGACCGGCGCACTGATCGGGTTGGCCCGGGCGATGGACGGCAATACCACGCCCACCAAGGCCACCCATGACCTCATGATCAAAGGTCTGTTCACCACCATCACCAACGTCAGCTTTAACCCGGAGACCATCACCGCGCTGATCGATGAGGTCCACGCGGAAAAGCAGCGACTGGTGCCCAACTGCGTAAGCTGCGCTGAGCCCTGCGGTAGAAATGACGACTACGACATGGAAAAGCTCTGGAACGCCGACGAGGACATCCGCTCCCTCAAATCCCTGATCCTGTTCGGCATTCGGGGTATGGCCGCCTATGCCTGGCACGCGAACGTGCTGAGCTATCGCAGCGAGGAGGTCAACACCTTCTTTGCCAGGGCCCTGTTCGCCATCGGCGAGGACTGGGGCATGAACGAGCTGCTGCCCATCGTAATGGAGGTCGGCAAGCACAATCTGACCTGCATGGAACTGCTTGACAGGGCCAACACCGAGACCTTTGGCACACCCGCCCCCGCCGCCGTGCCTCTGAAGGTGGAAAAGGGGCCGTTCATCGTCATCTCCGGCCATGACCTGTACGATCTCAAGCGGCTGCTGGAGCAGACTGAGGGCAAGGGCATCAACATCTACACCCATGGCGAAATGCTGCCCGCCCACGGCTATCCCGAGCTGCGAAAATATCCTCATTTGAAGGGCAACTTCGGCACTGCCTGGCAGAACCAGCAGAGGGAATTTGCGGACATCCCCGCGCCGATCCTGTTCACCACCAACTGCCTGATACCGCCGAAGGCCAGCTACAAAGACCGCGTGTTCACCACCGAAGTCGTCAGCTATCCCGAACTCGTTCACATCGGCGAGGACAAGGACTTCACCCCAGTGATCGAAAAAGCGCTGGCGCTGGGCGGATATGCAGAGGACAGGCCATTCACCGGCATCAACGGCGGCGAGACGGTCATGACCGGCTTTGCCCGGGGCACGGTGCTGAGCGTGGCGGACAAGGTGATCGAAGCCGTGAAAGCCGGCGCGATCAGGCACTTTTTCCTGGTGGGCGGCTGCGACGGCGCGCGTCCCGGCAGGAACTACTACACCGAGCTGGTGAAGCGGACCCCGGCGGACAGCATCGTCCTCACCCTGGCCTGCGGCAAATATCGCTTCAACGACCTGGACCTAGGCGCCATCGAAGGTCTACCCCGCATCATGGACATGGGCCAGTGCAACGACGCCTACAGTGCCATACAAGTGGCCTTTGCGCTGGCGGAGGCCTTCGGCTGCGGCGTGAACGAGCTGCCGCTGTCCATCGTCCTCTCCTGGTACGAGCAGAAGGCGGTCTGCGTGTTGCTGACACTGTTGTACCTGGGCATCAAAAATATCCGCCTCGGCCCGACGCTTCCCGCGTTCGTGTCCCCCAATGTGCTGAACTACCTGGTGGAGCACTTCGGCATCGCACCCACTGCGACGCCTGAGGAGGACCTCAGGGCCATGCTGGGTTGAACCCACTGTGAATACAGAAACAAGGCGGGCGTGGGAAAAGCGCGTCGTGTCAGAAATGATCGCAATCTACTGCCGGGGAAAGCACCACACGGGGAGAGGAAAGCTCTGCCCCGAATGCCGCTTACTGCAAACCTACGCCCTGCAAAGAACAGAGCATTGCCCATTCATGGCTGCAAAGACCACCTGTGCCCGCTGTTCAGTGCATTGCTACAATCCCAAAATGCGCCGTGGCATACGCGTCGTGATGCGCTATTCCGGCCCCAGGATGTTCTTCTATCATCCTGTCATGGCGCTTCGCCACCTCTTGATCATGCGGCAGGGTTAGAGATAGGGTTAGAGATTGTATTCTTCTATCATTCTTCAGCTAAGATTAACCTGCGGTGATGAGCCCCACCCTGAATAAGATCATATAATGCTTTGGGTACGGCAAATATGCCGTACCCGCTTTTTATAAGACGCACAAATGAACAAATGAAGAAACAAACGGGGATAGCAACGCTTTATTTGAGAATCGGTAAATATTTACCGTAGTTTTCTCAAAATCAGTGCCACTATCCCCGATAGTAACGGACGCCCATTGTAGTACAATAGGCGTCCACAGGTGCCCGGGCACGTCTAAAATACTACAATGATGGAATTGCGGAAAATGGATAATCGACATTCTGGCGCTTCAAATATCACCCTTCTCTTGACAATTAACGCGGAATAATGAATCAGAAAGCGCTTCAAAATTCAAATATGGCTATAGCCTCTGATTTGAACAGAACAGCGATGCCGACTTCAAATTCCGATTTGACCTCATTTTTCATTCCTGGTCCTTCTCTTCCTGTTTCCATGTGATGTTGCTATCCCGGCTTTTTTGTTATGTCATAATTCTGCCCAAATCAGCTTGTCGGTGTATCGTACCCACACAGTAGGAAACAATATTCTACGAGCACACCTTGACCCTATCACAGGACTCCTTGCCCAGTCCAACCGCGTCCCTCCCAGCACCGCGCCCCTGATAGAGACCAACATGGAGCGATGCTACAAAAAAGGCATATCCTTATCAATCCATTACG
>ONJE01000182.1 GCA_900318045.1 uncultured Eubacteriales bacterium | reverse complement strand
GCCTGCGGTTGGAAATCAGCTTTGTCAATCCTGAAACCGGGGAAAAGGTATAGATGCGGTTTCTGTTGGTAGCTGTCAGCAAAAGGCAATGTTTGCACACCTTTTGCCAAATTCGGGCCTGATCCTGTCAAAGCCGCATTATTTCCCCATACAACAGTCTGTTTTATGGCAAAAAAGAACGATGGATTCATCATCCATCGTTCCTCACATTTGCGTTGTCTTACGCACGTTGACCGACGACAACGCAGCAATGGCGGATTCAGGCAAGCATAATGTATGAATAATTTCTGCACAGGCCCTTACCCCACCCAGTTCGGCTTGATGACCTGGATCGCGTTGCCGGACTCATCCAGGAATACGACGCCCCAATCCAGCTCGTCCTTGGTGATGGTGCCCGTCACGGGACCGGACTCGGTGAACTCCAGCTGCTCGAAGTAAACAGAGTCGTTCTCGCTGAACACGACAGCGGTCTTGGCATCGCCGCCCATAACCAGGTCAAAATGGATCTTGTCGCCGGTCACGGGGTTGTACTTGGGCTCGCCCAGCTGCTCTTCAACGGGCTCTGTCCCCTCCGCAGCCTCGTCGAGGGTCTCCGCCCCGGCAGGCTCTTCCACAACCTCTTCCCCGGCCTGCTCGCCTTCCACAGGGGCGGCCGGCGCGAAATAGAACAGGCTGTTGACACCGTAATCGCCCTGGAAGACAGGCGTCCACTGATCCTTCTTGGTCAGGTCATAGTTGGATACCTTGCCCTCACAGCCGGTGAAGCAGTTCAGGTCCATCAGCACATAGTAGCTCTCGTCATACTTCAACGAGACGGGCAGGTGCATTTCGATGCAGACGCCGCTGCCCCACTTCTTCGCCACCAGCTCGGATTCCTGCTGCATGCGCAGCTCAACCTGGTCGGGATTGGCAAAGTCGATATCCGCGATTTCGGTGTCGGTGGAATCGTACAGGTGGGCATGACCTTCGCCCAGCTCAATGTCCTCCCGGGGCAGGTAGATCTCCAGCACGTTGCAGAAGTAGCTCACCGGCATCTTCGCGCAGGGATAGGTATAATCGTAGCCCATCTCCTTGGTCAGGTCGATTTTGGGCACGCCCGGCTGGGGCTGTTCCGGTCCAAGGCCTTCGCCCCACTCAGCCGCATACGCGCTGGTGGCGCACAGCAGACAAACCAAAACCACCGCAATCAGTCTCTTCATTCAAACGTCTCCCCTTCCCGTATTTTACGACCCACCACCACAAACCTTCCGTTGCGGTGGCGCGCACGATCGCAGGTTGTCAATGTGATGAATTCGTCGCCGAATTCCCGTTCGATGCCGGTATCGTACAGCTGGTTGGCTTCAATCTCCGCCAGCCACCGGTCCGCATCGATCTTGTAGTCGATGATCGCGTTGTAGCGAAAGCCCGTCTCATCCTCGTCATAGTCCGCGGAGTAGAAGCAGGCGAATATCACGTACAGCTTGCGCTCCATCAGCGTATCGAACTCGAGGAACCTGTGCTTCTCCCAATAACTCTTATTGCGATACTCCGGCAGGCTTCCGAACATGGTGCCGTTTTTCATGTGGTGGCCGCTGACGACCAGGTTGTAGCTGGGCGTATAGGGATCGCACAGCACATCCAGTATGATCTGGCCGTTGATGTTCTCCTCGCCGTAGAAATCGTGGGAAAGGTAGTACTCGCCATCCTCCGCCTGGACCACCGGGTAATCCACGACCGTATCGGGGATGTTGATCCAGCCTACCAGGTCGTTGTTGAGGGCATATATATCCTTTAGCTCCGGCAGTATGGCCGACTTGTCCAGCACCACTTTGTCCCTCAGCGCGTAGGGCAGCGGCCCCTTGCGTATGGATCGGTCGGGCGTGGGCGTGGGTTCGACGGTGGGCCCTGCCTCCGACTGCTTCGGCATCGGCGTGGGCGTGGGCGTCACATCCAGATAGTTGCTCAAATCCCAGTAGTTGGGCTGGCGCGTGGGCTCCGGCGTGGGCGTAGGCTCCGGCGTGGGAACAGGCTCCGGCGTCGGCAGGGCAGGAACCTCCTGCGTGTCGGCGCTGTCTTCGCTCCCTGCGCCTGTCGGGCGCTCCGGGACGCCCTCTGGCCCTTCACCGGCTTGCGCGGGGCCTTCGGCTTCTCCGGATTCCCCGTCCGAAACATTCCCTTCGACAGTGCCGGACGACGCCGCCGCGCCGGTACCAGCAGGGCTGCCAACCGTCCCCGCATCGCCGGACGACGCCGCCGCGCCGGTATCGGCAGGGCTGCCAACCGTCCCGGTATCGCCTTCGTCCCCGACATTTGCCGGGGCGGGTTCATCGCCAGGCACGGTCTCCCGTTCGGCCCCGGCCTCCTGTCCAGTATCGGTCTCTTGTCCGGACCCGGCCTCCGGCCGCCCTCCGGGCAGTCCCTGTTCCGTAAAGCTCTGCGGCAAATCCAGGGACTGGCTCTGCCGCGCCTTCTGGCGCATCTGGGCCAGCGTCTCCATATCGGAGTCGTTCTTCTCCTGGGCCTCGCGGTAGCGTATCGGATAGGACAGCGCCACACCCAGACAGACCACGGCGATGATCACCAACAAAACACGCGCGATTCGCATATCTGCTTTCCTCATCTCTCCTTCGACACAGGCGCGATGACGACGCTGTGCGCGTGTCGTCCGACAGACAAAATCATATCATTCAATATTATACCATCGTTTATTGCTTTTCGCAATAAGAAACTTGCCATGAATAATACATTCATCGCAAAAAACTTTGCGCTTCGGCAGCGGGCCCGATCTCACGCCTCTGCCGGGTTCGCCGCAATCTACGGCTGCGCCCGCAGAACGTGAAAGCCCGAAGCGCGGTCCACGGTTTCCGCCCGGCTGTAAATCTCCTTCAGGTATTTCAGCGCGGAGGGCGCGCCCTGCTGCTTGCGAATGACGACGTACAGCGCACCATCCGGCTCCAGGTAGTCCCGTGCCCGGGCGAAGAGACCGTAGATGACTGCCTTTCCGGCGCGTATGGGTGGATTGGTGACGATGGCATCGAAGCGACCCTCCACCGCATCGAAGCCGTCGCCCTGGAGCACCGCAGCCGTCACGCCGTTTTCAGCCAGGTTGCGCCGGGCCAGTTCGACGGCGCGGCTGTTGATGTCGGTCATGACGATATCCAGCGCCGGATAGCGCTTGCCCAGGGCCACGCCCACCGCGCCCCAGCCGCAGCCCAGGTCCAGCACCCGGCCTTCCAGCGGCGGCAGCGCCTCCAGCAGTACCTCGGTGCCCCGGTCCAGCCCGTCCCGGGAAAACACCCCGGTATCGGTGACAAAGGTCAGGTCGTTCCCCAGCGCCCGCAGCGCAATGCGGCGCTCGTCATGGGCGGAATTGGGGTTTTCGGTATAGTAATGATCCGGCATATATGCTCCTTGTATACATGTATTCTGTTGACGCGGCGTTATTCTTCTGTATAGGGGCGGCGCGGGCGCCGCTGTTGCAATCGCCGCGCAACGCTTCGGCAAATCAAAGCTGGCACTGCTTCCGCAGCGCCGCTACCTCGGCTTCGGTCAGGTACCGCCACTGACCCGGTTCGAGGGCCGGATCGAGGGCGACGGGACCGATGCGCAGGCGCTTCAGGGCGATCAGCGGATGCCCGACGGCGGCAAACATGCGCTTGACCTGGTGGAACTTGCCCTCTGTCAAAATGACGTCTGCGACGGAGCAGTCGTCCCCGGCCTCCAGCAGTGTCAGCCGCGCGGGCAACGCCGTGAAGTCGGACAGCGCCACGCCCCTTTCGAAGGCTTCCACTTCGGCCTCCGACAGCCGCCCTTCGCACCGCGCCCGGTACAGCTTCTCCGCCTTCCAACGGGGTGAGATCAGCCGATGGGCCATTTGGCCGTCGGTGGTCAGCAGCACCAGCCCGGTCACGTCCCGGTCCAGGCGGCCTACGGGACCCAGCCCCCTGCGCTGCAGCGTCGGGGGCAGCAGACCCACCACCGTGGGCAGGCTGCGGTCCTCTGTAGCCGTGACCACGCCCGCGGGCTTGTGCACCATGATGTACAGCGCACCCGCGTCCACCGTCTGGACGCCGTCAACGCGCACCTGCCTGGGATCGACCTGCATGGACCCGTCGCGGACCGGCTGGTCGTCCACCTGAACGCGGCCCGCCGCGATGGCCTTGCGCGCCTCGCTGCGCGTCAGGCCCGCCAGGGCCACCGCCTTGTCCAATCGCACTACCGGTACACTTCCCTTTTTTCCAGAATTTTCCAGCTGAACAGGCGCAACTGTTCAGAAAAATGTCACGTCTTATTAGCGCAAAATGATGGATATACGCCGCGTTTGCAGCTATAATCATTGTATTGCGCACCCAGCGCGGGCATGCCTCCCCGCCGCTACAAGTATAAGCCCTGATTCGCCCGACGTCAAGACAGGAGGGACGGTTTGTGAATCGCAACACAAAGTATGCGGGAAACAGGAAACCCGTCAAGCGTGCCGATCCGCACGCCGCAAAGCGCGTCCCCGCCCACCGCGGGAAGCGCCGCAAGCGCAGGCAGAACAGCCTGTTGCCCGCGATTCTGTTTACGCTGGGCATACTGGCGATCATCATACTGGCCGTCAGAATGCTGCCCAAGCCCGCCGCCGATGTGCCCGCGACCAGCGAGGTACAGGCTCCGGTGCAGGCGAGGGCGGACACCGCCGAACGCCTGGAAGCCGGTAAGGCGCCGGTGATCACGCTGGTACCCCAGGTGACCGCCGAACCCACCCCCGAGCCGACGCCGGAGCCCACGCCCCAGCCGACCCCCGAACCCACGCCGGAGGTCACCCCCGAGCCCGGGCCGTTTGAGTACCTGCCTGTAATCCACAACGCCGAGATCGAATCGAAGAAGATCGCCATCACCGTAGACGACTGCTACCAGGTCAATAACCTGGAGCGCATTGCGAAGGCCGCGGAGAAGGCGGGCGGCAAGCTGACGCTGTTCCCCGTGGGCGAGACGCTCTCCAAGGAGGGTATGCCCAAACTGCTGAAGCGCTGCGCCTTCGACCTGGGCTTCGAGATTGAAAACCACACCTACAGCCACTCCCGCATCTTCCGCATGTCGGACGACGAGATGGCCGCGGAGATCTGGAAGCAGGACGCCGCGCTGGACAAGGCCCTGGGCACCCACTACCAGGAGCACTTCCTGCGCCTGATGGGTGGCGACGGCGACACCGACCCGCGCATCCACAGCTATTTGAAAAAGCTGGGTTACCTGGGCATCGCAAACTGGAGCGTTTCCGGCTCGGATTCGGACATGAAGCACATCCGCGCCTCGCTGGCCCCCGGCCAGGTGTACCTGTTCCACTGCACCGACCCGGACACCAAGAAGCTGGAGGAGTTCATCCCCTGGGCCGTATCGAAGGGCTACAAGCTGGTGACGCTGAACGAACTGTTCAACCTGCCGGGCAACGAGACTTCGGCGCTGACCGACAGCGCCATGCCCCAGCCCGATTACAACGTGGACGACCACCACACCCTGGTCGAGGGCGAATACACCTGGGTAGCCCTGCAGTTGCAGGAGAAGCTGCGCGCCATGGGTTACCTGAAGATGGACGGCCCCTCCACAGGCTACTACGGCCCCCAGACCGCGAAGGCTATCGCCGCCTTCCAGGAGGATCATGGCCTGCCGGTGACCGGCGAGGCCGACAT
>ONJE01000152.1 GCA_900318045.1 uncultured Eubacteriales bacterium | reverse complement strand
TGGGTCTCATGCTACTTTTTTCGTCTCTTTCCCTTGCCCTGTCGCGTTTTTCTTCGCCTTTGGGTGTGGGAAGTTTGAATCAGAATATGCGACAGATCATTCACGAATAACAAAGATCCTTCGACTTTGCTCAGAATGACATCCCGAAACCTCGTTTGCCATCCTGAACGCAGCCGCGAATGCGGCGGAGTCGAAGGATCTTTTATTATCTGTATCAGTCGTCCTTATGTCAACCCTCGGAATTTCCCAGAGTCAGTGTGTTGGCCTTCAGGGTGTCCCATGCGTCGCGGTACAGGGGCTCGGCCAGCAGCTCGTCCATGCGCCCTTCGCGGCCGTCGGTGAAGGCGCTGCGGTTGGCTTCCCAGTCCTCGAAGCAGGCGTCCAGCAGCTTGACAACGTCCATGAAGCTGCCGTCAAAGGCGCTCTGCTCCGTCTCGGTCAGCCCCTCCCAGGCCTTGAACATATTATCCCGCATGGCATCCACATCGGCGCGCCACAGCTCGCTGGCCGCGGCGAAGTTCAACGCCTCGCAGGCCTTCTTGTCCAGGCTCAGCTCTGCGTCGCCGATCATGTTGAAGTAGCTGATGGTGAATTCATCGGCATCGGGGGCGAAGCCGGCCATCTGGTCCCGATCGAAGGTCATGTCCTCGCCGGCGTTCTCTTTCGCGTCGGCCCAGGTCAGCTTGCCGTCCGCGCCGATGGTGAAGGTGGCCTGGCCGTCCTCATAGGCGGTCACGCTCTTGGCCACTTCGCCGTCCTCGCTGTAGGTCTCGGTGACCATCACACCGGTGGGCTCGCTCACCAGGCTGCCGTCCACCAGCTCGTAGGGGCAGTGGTAGGTCCAGGTCGTGGCCTCGGCGGCACTGCCGGCCCAGCTGATCTCCACCCGGTAGCCGGGGTGCTCGTCGGTGATGTCGAGTATGGCGCGCCCGCAGATCCAGGGCCCCAGGTAGGCGGGGCCGGTGACCTCGGCGATGCCCGCCGAAGACAGGGCCAGCAGGGCCGCGATCATGACGATGCAAATTACCTTCTTCATGTGAAACCTCCTTGGTGTCATATGCTGTGCCCTCACTCGTCGATCAGGCAGACGTTCGAATAGTGGGTCAGGTAGGTCTTGCCGTCGATGGTGACCTGTACGACGTCGGAATCGTCGTAATCCAGCCACGAGGTCACCTTTCCGTCGGCGATCTCGCCGTTGGGCAGCCGTATGATGGCCCGGTCGAAGCGGTATTTTGTGTCGATCAGGCTTCGGTTGCCATGGGTTGATTCCCAGTAGATGACCACGGCCGCCACCAGTATCACGACAATAACGATGATGATAATGAAGATCTTGCTCTTGATTTTCATGGCTGCATGCTCATGCCCGTTTCAGGCTTTTCCTGTAGATTTCCCAGGCATTGTCCAGTATGGGCTTGTCCCCGGGGTACGTCAGCATCTCCCGGGCCTTTTCCACGGGGTAGTAGTTGCCGTTCAGGAAGCCCTGGTCGTAGGAGACGTGGAACGTCCGGTCCATGGCCCGCATCACGAACCACTGTATGCGGTTGCTGATCTCCCTGCCCCGGCCCTCGGAAAAGAAATCGTAGCGGGTGTTTCCAGCGATGCCAATGATTTCGGCATGAATGCCGGCTTCGTCCTCCACGCGCCAAAGCGCTACTTCGTTGGAGCGGTTGCAGTTGCGTATGACGCCCTTGGGCATCACCCACTCGCCGCGGTCGCTCATCAGCAGGAATACCTCGTCGCAGTAGAAAACGACGCCCCCTGCACAGCTGCGAATCGCACCTGCCATAGTGTATCACCTTCCTTTGGACGGACATATCATAGCATAAATTCGTTAAGAAATCAAATGCCTAAGAGAATACCGCATAATTGAGTGGTGGTATGACGAAGTGAATTTTGGTCAGCCGTGGCCTGCAATTTCGCAGGCTTACTGGCACTAAATCGAAAAATCTGCCAGAGATGCAGAGCGGAATATGCACCGCCAGGCTTGCCTCTGTATTATGCGGTATTTCCTTAATCCAACGCGCCCCGCCCGCGCATCTCTACGAACCGTGCACGCCCAGGCCTGCGCCGTCATACTGTTAAATATAGCGCCTTTTCAGAAAACAGGCTGTTGAAGGGCGGCTTTTGTGATATAATCCAAACATTAATGTATTATTGGAGGCGAATTGCCTATGAATATCGTCGTACTGTGCGGCGGCCTGAGCATGGAGCGCAATGTCTCACTGTCCAGCGGTACGCTGATCTGTGGCGCGCTGCGCAAGCTGGGCCACCGCGCCGTGATGGTGGACATGTTCTACGGGCTGGAGGATTACGACTGCGAACCCGCAAGGCTGTTTGAAGAACTGCCCCCTCTGCCGGAGGCGCGGGTTTCCGAGCAGGCCCCCGACCTGGAGGCCGTGCGTGCATCCCGCAAATGGGCCAGCCCAAGCAAGGTGGGCAAGGGCGTGTTCGAGTTGTGCGTCCTGGCGGACGTGGTGTTCCTGGCCCTGCACGGGGCCTGCGGCGAGGATGGCCGCATACAGGCAGCCCTGGATCTGATGGGCGTGCCCTACACCGGCAGCGGCTACCTGGGTAGCGCACTCGCGATGGACAAGGACCTGACCAAGCAATTGGTGATGGCGGCGGGCCTGAAGACGCCCCAGTGGCGGGTGCTGTACTACAAGGACAGCCAGATCAGCGCTCTGTGCGGCGAAGTGAAGCTGCCCTGCGTGGTCAAGCCCGTGGACAGCGGCTCCAGCATCGGCGTGGCCATCGCGCACAGCCGTGAGGAACTGGAGAAGGCCCTGCGGGACAACGTGGGCCTGGGCCGGGTGATCGTCGAGCAGTACGTGCACGGCCGGGAGATCCAGGTGGGTGTGCTGCAAAACAAGGCCCTGCCCTCCATCGAGATCATCCCCAAGCAAGGCTTCTACGACTACAAAAACAAGTACCAGGCCGGAGCAGCGGTGGAGATCTGTCCCGCGCCGGTAGACCCCGAGGTCGAGCGGATGCTGGGGGCCACGGCGCTGAAGGTTCACAAGCTGCTGGAGCTGCGCACCTATTCCCGCACCGATTTCATACTCACCGAGGCGGGGGAGATCTACTTCCTGGAAATCAACACCCTGCCGGGTATGACGCCCACCAGCCTGGTGCCCCAGGAGGCTGCCGCCGCGGGCATCGATTACAACACCCTCTGCCAGAGGATCGTTGACGACGCCTTGGGAGGTGACAACGCCTGATGAAGCCCTTTACATTGCGCGATGCGCTGAACGCCGTGAACGGCCGCTACTTCGGGAATGAAGCCGCGTTGGACAGCGACATCGACCGCGTGACGAGCGACAGCCGCACGGCGGGCACCGGGGCGCTGTTTATCGCCCTGAAGGGCACCCGTGTGGACGGCCACGATTTCATGGCCGGTTGCATCAGGGCCGGAGCGGTGGCCTGCCTGACCGAACGGGAGCCCACCCCGCAGGAGCGACCCGCCATACAGGTGGATTCCACCCTTAGGGCCACCGGCGCGCTGGCGGCCTGGCATCGTGCGCGGTTCGCTATCCCCGTGATCGGCATCACCGGCAGCGTGGGCAAGACCACGACCAAGGAAATGATCGCCGCGGTGCTGAGCCAGCGCTTCAACACCCACAAGACCCAAAAGAACCTGAACAACGAGTTGGGCGTGCCGTGGACGCTGCTGCGGCTGGACGACGGCCACCAAGTGTCCGTGGTGGAGATGGGCATCAGCGACTTTGGCGAGATGCGCCGCCTGACGCACATGGTGCGGCCCACCATCGCGGTGTTCAGTGTGATCGGCGACGCCCACCTGGAATTCCTGGGCGACCGGGATGGCGTCATGCGGGCGAAGGGGGAGATCTTCGAAGGCATGGATGAAAACGGCCTCGCGGTGCTCAACGGCGACGACCCCATCCAGCGGAAATGCCACCCCAACATGCGTCGCGTCACCTATGGCCTGGGCGAGGGCTGCGACGTGCGGGGGGCGGACGTGCGCAACCTGGGCGAGAACGGTATGCGTATGACCGTCCGCCATTCCGGCGGGACCTTCGAGGTGGCCATTCCCGCATTCGGCAGCCACCTGGCCAGCGCGGCGCTGGCCGCCGCCGCAGTGGGGCTTGAACTGGGCCTGACGGGCGAGGAGATCGCCAGGGGCGTGGCTCAGTACCAGACCGTAGGGGACAGGGCGCGGGTCATCCACGCCGGCGACATGACCATCGTCAGCGACTGCTACAACGCCAACCCCAATTCCTGTCAGGCCGCGGTGGATTCCCTGATGCAATTGGAGGGGAAGCGCCGGGTGTGCGTCTTGGGGGACATGCTGGAGCTGGGACCCCGCACCGAAGAACTGCACCACGGCGTGGGCGAATATGCGGCGAAAGCCGGGGTGGACCTGGTGATCGGCTGCGGCCCGCTGTCACGGGCTATCGCCGACGGCGCAAAGGCAGCCGGCAGCGACGTGTTGTACTATGAGGATAAGGCGCGGCTGATCGCTGCGCTGGGCGACATCCTGCGCCCCGGCGACTGCGTGCTGGTCAAGGCCAGCCACAGCATGGCCTTCGAGGAGATCGTGAAGCGGTTGACAGGGGAATAGAGATCAGCCGACAGGAATGGGGGAGCTTTTCGGTCGCCACCATTTTCCTGTGTGGCGACGGGGCTTAAAAATCCGTAGCTGTTCAGTCGCAGACAAATTCTGATTTGTCGAGGAGATGTGGCATCCAAAAGCCTTCCCCAGGCAGCGGTGCTGCCGATACAGGGGAAGGTGGATTTCCCGGAAAATGCTTGCATTGTTCCGGGAAAGACGGAAGAGGTCGTTCTCTTGGAGGAAAGCGCGCAAACCGTCGATACCGCAGGGGGACCGACCTCTTCCGACCCGCCTGCGGCGGCCCACCTTCCCCTGAAGGGGAAGGCTTTTGGTTGCGGTAGCAGCTATTTCTAATCCCTATTCCCTAATCCCTAATCCCTGAGCCTCAGCTCGATAAATCAGAAGTTACCTGACTGCATATCTACAACAATCAAGGACATGACAATGCCCCGGATGCTTGCATCCGGGGCATTGTCATCTGCTCCCTGTATAAAAGCGCTCTTTCATCGGTCCGCGGAACCGTGGTCCTGCGGCAATTATACATCCGCGAGCTTCTCCAAACGCCCATCCGCGGTAGGCATTTGAAGCGCTCGCGGACTGGAGCTTTGCGGATTCAGCTCCGGCACAGCGGAGGGAAAACCCTACGCCATGCCAAATTCAACAAAACGAATATTCGTTGAATTACTTGGCGCAGTAAGGCAGAGTGGAGAAGTTCTCAGAGATCCACAGCGTCTTGCCGTCCTTGCGGATCTTGTACCAGGCGAAGCCACGGTTGTCCCAGCCGATCTGGCCCTTGTACTTCAGGACGTCGCCCTTCTTCACAACACCCTGGCTCTTGAACTTCATGCCGGGGTTCTTGCGCAGGTTGGTGTGGCCGGTGACCTTAACCTTGGTCATCTGGGGCATGAAATCGATGATGGAATCCTTGATGCAAGTGGACATGCCCTTGCCGCCCTTGTTCCAGATCACGGAGATGCCCTTGGTGCCATAGTACAGGGTCACGTCGCACTTCCGGAAATAGGTGGTGGTGCCGCCCCAGTTGACGACGACCTGCACATAATCACCGCACTGCTTGACGACCAGGGCAGTGGAGCCTTCAGCGGCAACGCTCTTGGTCTTCTTGCTGGACTTGGCGGCGTCATAAGCATTGGCATCGCGCTTGAGGACGATCATATCGCCAGCGGTATAATTGGTGGCGGCCATCGCGGTGCTGGCAAAAGCCAGAACAATCGTCAGCACCAACAGCACAGACAGAATTTTCTTCATTGAGATTTCCCTCCTAAAGAATGATTCAATGAAATGTATATTCGTTCACACCGCTTTGCCCCGGCGATTCCGCGGTCTGCCGGTACGAGGCGGTGTTGGAACGACAATACAGCGTTACAGGCACAGACATTTTCCCCCATACCTGCAACTTGTCTATATTTTATCACAATTTACATTCAGTGTCAACATCTGGAAATATTTTTTATTTAGAGTGAAGTACAAAGGTAATGTTACAGCTCAGCGTCCCTGATAAACTCCCTCAGTCTGGCCTGACGGCCAGCCAGCCCCCTCAGGGAGGGGGCCTGAACGGGAGCCTG
>ONJE01000154.1 GCA_900318045.1 uncultured Eubacteriales bacterium | reverse complement strand
AAGTCAAGGGAAATCAACACAGAAATGCAGTTCAAGACGCCGTAACTGCAACGAAGTTTCCAGCCAAATGCATCTTCCCGAATTTAGAAACACACTCTAGTATTATTATCGCACATTTCGCAACGCATGGCAAGCGATGATTCAATCATAATTTAAATTGACGCCCGTGCCATTCGGGTTTATACTGTTTTGGAAGACAGACAATACCAGCACCGGAAGGATGAGAAGCCCATGAATTACGCAGAGGAATCCCTGAAAAAGCATGAACAATGGCGCGGCAAGATCGAAGTGATTGCCGTGCCCCCGGTCAAGACCAAGGACGATCTCTCCCTGGCTTACACCCCCGGAGTCGCCCAGCCCTGCCTGGAGATCCAGAAGGACATCGATAAAAGCTACACGCTGACCCGCCGCTGGAACATGTGCGCGGTGGTCACCGACGGCACTGCCGTATTGGGTCTTGGCGACATCGGTCCCGAGGCCGGTATGCCCGTGATGGAGGGCAAGTGCGTGCTGTTCAAGGCTTTCGGCGACGTGGACGCCTTCCCGCTCTGCATCAAATCCAAGGACGTGGACGAGATCGTCAACACCGTATACCTGCTGTCCGGCTCCTTCGGCGGCGTGAACCTGGAAGATATCTCTGCGCCCCGCTGCTTTGAAATCGAACGCAAGCTGAAGGAAAAGTGCGACATACCGATCTTCCACGACGACCAGCACGGCACCGCCATCATCACGCTCGCCGGCCTGATCAACGCCCTGAAGCTGGTGGGCAAAAACAAGGATGAGATTCGCGTGGTCACCAGCGGCGCGGGCGCGGCGGCCACCGCCATCACCAAGCTGCTGCTTTCATGGGGCGTAAGGGACGTCATCATGTGCGACCGCTCCGGGGCCATCTATGAGGGGCGTCCCGACCACATGAACCCCGCCAAGGACGAGATGGCGAAGCTGACCAACCGCCGGAAGCGCGCCGGGAGCCTCGCCGACATGCTGGTGGGCGCTGACGTATTCATCGGCGTATCCGCCCCCGGCACCGTGACCGCCGACATGGTCAGGACCATGAACAAGGACGCCATCATATTCGCCTGTGCCAACCCCACACCCGAAATCTTCCCCGACGAGGCCAAGGCAGGCGGCGCACGGGTGATCTCCACCGGTCGCAGCGACTTCCCGAACCAAATCAACAACGTGCTGGCCTTCCCCGGCGTGTTCCGCGGGGCGTTTGACGTGCGGGCGAGGGACATCAACGAGCCCATGAAGATCGCCGCTGCCTACGCGCTGGCAGGCCTGATTTCTGAAGACGAACTGAGCGAGGAATACATCATCCCCGCCCCGTTCGATCCCAGGGTGAAGGACGCCGTGGCCAGCGCTGTGGCCCAGGCCGCAAGGGACAGCGGCGTGGCGCGGCTGTAACACCTGAAATACATGGAACCGCCCTGAAATGACCGAGTCCGGTCATTTCAGGGCGGTTCCTTTTCATTTTGCAATCACTGTGCCTGTGCGGCTGCGATCTGTGGCGTGGTCTTGTGCAGGATGTCCATGAACTCCTCGCCGGTGATGGTCTCATTCTCGTACAGGTACTTTGCCAGCGCATGAAGCTGTTGTATGTTCTCCTGCAAAATATGGTAGGCCTTGTCGTACTGGGTGGCAATCAGCTTGCGCACCACTTCGTCAATGCGGTTCGCCGTCTCGGCGGCGCAGGCCAAAGTTGTATCGCCGCCCAGGTACTGGTTCGCCAGCTGCTCCATGGCCACCATGCCGAACTCGTCGGACATGCCGTAACGGGTAATCATCGCCCGGGCCAGTCGCGTGGCCTGCTCGATATCGTTGGCTGCGCCGGTGGTGATCTGATTGAATACCAGCGCCTCGGCGGCCCGACCGCCGGTAAAGGTGGCGATCTTGTTCTCAAGCTCCTCCTTGGTCAGCAGGAAGTGCTCCTTCTCGTCCACCTGCATGGTGTAGCCCAGCGCGCCGGAGGTGCGGGGTATGATGGTGATCTTGTGGACCGGCGCGGACTCCGACTGTCGGGCCGCTACCAGCGCGTGGCCGATCTCGTGATAGGCCACGATCATCTTCTCCTTGTCGCTCATCACCCGGTTCTTCTTCTGGTAGCCGGCGATAATGACCTCCACGCTCTCTTCCATGTCCGCCTGGGTGACCTTTCTGCGGCCATCCCGAACAGCCCTCAGGGCGGCTTCGTTGACGATGTTGGCCAGCTCCGCGCCGGAAGCGCCGGCGGCCGCCCGGGCCACAGCGACGTAGTCGATGTTGTCCTGGGTCTGTACGTTCTTCGCATGAACCTTCAGTATTGCCTCGCGGCCCTGGAGATCCGGCAGCTCCACCGGCACCCGCCGGTCGAAGCGGCCGGGGCGCAGCAGCGCGGGATCGAGGGATTCAGGCCTGTTGGTAGCGGCCAGGATCACCACGCCCTTGCTGCCGTCGAAACCGTCCATCTCGGTCAGCAGCTGGTTCAGGGTCTGCTCCCGCTCGTCGTTGCCGCCGATGCGCCCGTCGCGCTTGCCGCCGATGGCGTCCACCTCGTCGATGAACACGATGCAGGGGGCCTTCTCATTGGCCTGCTTGAACAGGTCGCGCACCTTCGCCGCGCCCATGCCCACGAACATCTCCACGAACTCCGAACCGGAGATGGAGAAGAACGGCACGTCGGCCTCGCCGGCCACGGCTTTCGCCAGCAGCGTCTTACCCGTGCCGGGAGGGCCCACCAGCAGCGCGCCCTTGGGCATCTTCGCGCCGATCTCCTCGTACTTCTTCGGGTTGTGCAGGAAGTCCACGATCTCCCTGAGGATCTCCTTGGCTTCGTCCTCGCCGGCAACATCGTCGAACTTGATGCCGGTGGTGGATTTCACATACACCTTGGCGTTGCTCTTGCCCATGCCGAACATCATGCTGCCCGCGCCGCCGCCGGCCTTTTCCACCAGCTTCTTGCTGAAGTACTGGCCAAGGCCGATCATCAGCACCAGCGGCAGTATCCACGAGATCAGCAGCGACAGTATCGGCGACATCTCCTTGACGATCTGGCTGGAGAACTTCGCCCCGGAGGCGTACAACCGCTGGGTCAGCTCCGGATCGTCCATCAGGCCCGTGTTGTACAGATTGCCTGCACTGTCCTTGAAGATAATCTGATTGTTCTGCACCATCACTTCGGTGATCTTCTTATCCTGCGTCATGCGCATGAATTCGCTGTAGTCCACTTCGGTCACCCGGGGGCTGAACAGCAGCGGCGCGAGGAAGCTGTTGAACAACACGATCGCCAGCAGGGCCATCGCATAATAGAACATCAGCGGCTTTCTGGGTTTCTTGACCTCGTTCACGTCCTCACCATCCTCCCTTGAATACTGCCAGTATACACGCCAATTATAAACCCACTGTCAACCAAATGTCAAGGATGGTCAAATATCGCATGACAAAGGAAGTATTTGCATATACTATTCCCAAAAATGTGAAGAGGAGCGCGAATATGAATCCATTTGAATTAAGGCCCAAAAAGCTTGAGTCACTGATTCTGAACTGGGGCCAGCTAACGCCAATCCCCTACGATCGGCGGGCCGTAGACCCCTACACCCGCACCCGGGTAATACTGATGAATGGCACGGAGTTCGAAGCGGTGTGGTACGGGCACCAGTTTTCCCGCCACACCGCCGACAACGAATTGCGCCGCCAGGTCGCTATGCTGCGCCGGCTTGAGCAGCAACAGCAAAAGCTGGTGGCGGCGTTGAAGCCCGCGGACGAAACGA
Organism: uncultured Eubacteriales bacterium; assembly: GCA_900318045.1. Taxonomy (GTDB): domain Bacteria; phylum Bacillota; class Clostridia; order Christensenellales; family Aristaeellaceae; genus UBA2862. The sequence continues at coordinate 2,696 of ONJE01000154.1, read as the reverse complement.
TCCTTGAGCACACCCTGGGCTACGAGCAGCTGGCCGTTGACCTGACCGCAGGACTGGCCCAGCGGGAGGACAACCCCTATGTGAAGCAGGCGCTGGACTTTGCGCTGCTGGAGGACTTTGACCACTTGTACCGCTATGCCAACCTGATGGAATTCGACGACCGGGTTCACGCCGAGCAATTCGTGGGGCGCTACACCGAGATCATGCCCGGGCGGCCCACCATCGCCCACCACCGCCACCCCTTCGACTCGGTGAAGTTTCACATTCAAAACCGAAGCGCGTCGCCCCAGACACGACTGTGCACCGCCATCATCACCGCCGCCGAGCAGCAAACGATGAACTATTATATGAATGTGGCGGGCTTCTACCCCACCGCCTGGGGCCAGAAGCTGTACCGGGAGATCGGCATGGTGGAGGAACAGCATGTCACCCAGTACGGCTGCCTGATGGACACGGAACAGACCTGGCTTGAGGGGTGCCTGAACCACCAGTACACCGAATGCTACCTGTACTGGTCCGCAATGGAGACGGAGACCGACCCGCGCATCAAGGCCATCTGGGAGATGCTGTTCGAGCAGGAGGTCAGCCATCTCCACGCCGCGGCGGAGCTGCTGGAAACCTACGAGGGCAGGGAGGCGAACCAGATCATTCCCGACGGCGCCTTCCCCGACCCGCTGCAGCTGACCAGCAACATCGGTTATGTGCGGCAGGTGCTGGAAGGCACGGTGTGCAACACCGCCCTGCGGGAGGATTGGACCAATGTGAACGACCTGAGCCCCAATGCCGACTTCTTCAAATACCAGGGTATCGTCAATACCGACGTGGACGACGTGGAGAGCCACGCCATCATTGAGCGCGTCATACAGCGCGACAGCATGGATTATCGCTTCGAAACCGCCCCGAACCCGGTGCCCGCGCTGCGGGACCGGACGGCAGATAATACAGACGTCGGTCGGGTATTGGGCAGTCCCTGTTGATTTTCCGTTGAACCAGGCGGCCGCGTATTGAAATACGCGGCCACCTGTGGTAAACTGCCATCATAATCGATGGATGGAGGAATACCATGCTTACATTGGAAAGGGCCCGGGAATTGAACGACACGATGGTCACCGAGGAGCACCTGCGCATCCATGCGCTGAACGTCTGCTACGCGATGGGCGCGATGGCAAAGCACTTCGGCGAGGACATGGAACACTGGCAGGCTATCGGGATGCTCCACGACTACGACTATGAGAAATATCCGGACGAGCACCTGCAGCACACCGCCGAACCGTTGCTGGCCGCGGGCGTTGAGCCCGACGAGGTGCGAGCCATACTCAGCCACGGCTACGGCATCTGCAGCGACGTGGAGCCCATTACGAATCTGGAGAAGTCGTTGTTCACCGTGGACGAGCTGACCGGCATCATCCAGGCCTGTGCCCGGATGCGCCCCAAGGGGATCACGGACCTGGAGATCAAGAGCTTCATGAAGAAGTTCAAGGACAAGAAGTTCGCCGCCAAGTGTGACCGGGCGCTGGTGCTGAAGGGCTGCGAGATGCTGGGCATGGACGTGAAGGACGTAGCCGCCATCTGCATCGACGGTATGCGCGAGCACGCGGAGGAGATCGGGCTTCTGGGCACGGAGGCGTAAACCATGGATGCAGCGGCGGCCTCCAGGCGGCCATTGTGGAGGCGCAGGCGCCGCCGCTGTCCCCATCGCGACATTGTTGTCAGGCAGCCCCATTCTTTTAAGATCCTGAAAAAATACCGTCCTGTCAAAATAAACCGTCCCGAACCGGTTGACAGCCGTGGGATTTTCTGTTATAATACATTTCGCTGGTTTGGTTCAGGAGAGATGGCCGAGTGGTTTAAGGCGCTGGTCTTGAAAACCAGTGATGCCGAAAGGCACCGGGGGTTCGAATCCCTCTCTCTCCGCCAATTGAATAGCCATGGAGAAGTACCCAAGAGGCCGAAGGGGCTCCCCTGCTAAGGGAGTAGGGTGGGATAACTGCCGCGAGGGTTCAAATCCCTCCTTCTCCGCCAAACAGAGCCCGAAAATGGATAGTTTTCGGGCTCTGTTATTTATTCCGTGGCTGCTTAGTCAGGGGGCGACGATATGCCAAACGATGAAATCCATGCCATAAAAGACCGTTTGATTGAACAGCTTTCCCCTTTGAAAATATATCTGTTTGGTTCATATGCCTATGGTACACCCGCCGCAGACAGCACAATATGGGCGGCAGCCTGACGGATGACTTTCAGCCATCCGCAGCCTGCAAATTCCTTGACTTGCCGCCATAGCTGAGCAGGATTTGGGAGTGGCAAAGCATCTCTTTGACCTATATCGTCCCATGCCTCTGGAGATCATTTGCTATCAATGTCAGCAGTGTGCCGAAAAAGCACTCAAGGCAATGTACGTCTATTTGAATATACCCGGTGGCATACCGAGGACCCATGACCTGTCCCTGTTAATGGATCAGATGCACAATTCTATCAGTATATCCGATCAGTTATACGATTTCGCCGATCAGTTGACACCGTTTGGCATTGCAGCGCGGTATCCGAATAACCTGAATTTCGATGAGTTCAGGACAAAACAGGCTATCGACGCCGCCGAAGCCATCTTTGTATGGGTAAAAACACATATAGTATGAAGCGTAATGCCATGCATCCCCAAAAATAGCCCTACCATGAAAACGTAAAAGTTTTCATGGCAG
>ONJE01000340.1 GCA_900318045.1 uncultured Eubacteriales bacterium | reverse complement strand
AGAGGTCGGTCCCCCTGCGGTATCGACGGATTGCGCGCTTTCCTCAAAGAGAACGACCTCTTCCGTCTTTCGGCAAAAACGCAAGCGTTTTCACCGAAATCCACCTACCGCGGGCCTGCCGGCCCCATCTCGCTGAAAACGGCGCACAGTGCCGTTTTCCGGGCGCTCGATGCCCCTGAATCGCTCCCTTCGGTCGCTGGGGAAGGCTTTGACAATCGCGTCAGCCGCCATTCCTGTTCCCTGTTCCCTGTTGCCTGTTCCCTTTGCACTACCCTTTGCATTTCTGCTAACAGCATTTTACTTCCGACAATTCCCCCACCAGTGTCTCTCCCCCCAGCACGGCCAGTGCATGCAGGGCCCTCGAAGCGGCGGTGTACAGCCGACGGCGCTCGTCCTGGGTCAGCTCGACTTCGGGCCAGACCACCACCACGGCATCGAACTCCATGCCCTTGGTCAGGTGGTAACAGGCCACCACATTGTCTCCCGCCTCGTAGTTCAAATCGGCTTCGCCGCCGTCCAGCCGGTAGACCCGCTCCAGCTTCGTGGAAATGGAATCCGCCTGGGACTGGCTGCGGGTGATGACCGCGATGGCCTTATGCCCCGCGGCGCGGAAGGCATCGACGGTCTGGCACAACAGCGCCTCGGAATATCGGGCCACCAGTGGCTCGGCGCCCTCCCGTCCAAAGGGCTCCAGCGCCTCGCCCTCGGGCAATATGCGGTTGCACAGCTCGGCGATGGGCTTCGTGGAGCGATAGCAGCGGGTCAGTGGGAACACCGGTGCGTCGGCCATGCCGAAGCAGGCGCCCCAGCGGGCCGGGTCGCAAGCCTCCATGCCAGGGGTCGTGCGCTGCTTGGGATCGCCCAGCAGCGTCACCCGGGCGTTGGGATAGTGGCAGCTCAAAAGGGCCAGGGCGGCATCGGAATAGTCCTGGCACTCGTCCACCAACAGGTGGTAGATCTGCTTGTCCGGCGTGGCAAAGCCCAGCTTCGCCAGCAGATAGGCCTCGGCGACGGCGTCCTCCCACCAGGTCACCCCGGCAGCGCGGTTGTCATCCAGCGCCTCCAGCAGAGGCTTCGGCGCAGCGCGCATCGCCCCCCGGAGCAGGTCATAGCCGCTGGGCTCCAGCATCTGCCGAAGCTGTGCGCGGACCGGCTGCAAGCGCTGGGCCACGGCGATGTTGCTCATCTGCCGAAGCTCCCGCTGGTTGTACTTGCCGGAGTAGCTCTTCTCGTACTGCTTGTACAGCCGCTCTTCCCAGCCCTCCAGCCGGGTTTGCAGCGTGGCTGCCATTCGCTGCAGCTTCTGAGCCGGGGACAGCAGGTACAGCTCGCCCCGATACATGCGGGTCAGCTCCTCCCGGCGTATGAGCACCTGCTGGTCCAGGCGCACATCCCGGAAGGCGGGCCCACGGGTGGCGAACCTCTGGGCGTAGCGCTCCAGCAGCCCCAGGAATTCCGCCCCGCCCTTGTAGCCCACGGACCGCCGGCGCAATTCGCCGGCAGGCTCCAGCAGGGCCTCCAGCTGGCGATAGGGCTTTTCCACCTTGCGGCCGAGCACGTCCGCCACCACCTCGCGCAGCGTGCGTGCGCGGATGTTCTCCTCGCCCAACTGGGGCAGCACCCCGGAAACGTACTCGGAAAAAGCGGTGCTGGGCGACAGGATCATGATCTTGCTGGCGTCCAACACATCCCGACGGCGGTACATCAGGTAAGCCGCCCGGTGCATGGCGACGCTGGTCTTGCCGGAACCGGCGCTGCCCACCACGGAAACCACTCGCGCGCCCTCCTGGCGGATGGCGGCGTTCTGCTCGGCTTGAATTGTTGCCACGATCTGGCGCATGTGGCGGCTGGTGGCCCCGGAGAGTATGTCCAGCAGCATGGAATCGTCGATGGACAGCGAGGTATCCACGTAATAGACCAGGCGGCCGTTCTCCATGCGGTACTGGCGCTTCAGCGTCAGGTTGCCCGAAATCTCACCAGAGGGGCTGTCGTACTTCGCGGGGCCTGGCATGGCGTCGTAGTACAGGCTGCACACCGGAGCGCGCCAATCGTGCACCAGCAGTTCGCCCTTCTCATCCTTCAGGCTGTACAGACCGATGACGATGCGCTCCGGTTCCCCCGCATCGCCCTCGGCGAAATCCACCCGGGCAAAGAACGGGTTCATCAGCATACGCTCGGAGCGCTGGGCCATGCTGTCGGCGAACTGTCGACGCACCACGAAGCGGTCCACTTCGGCGGAGAGCTGCTCCAGGTCCTCCTCCGACAGGGCCGTGGGCTTGACCCGCAGGTCCTCCCAGGCGTCCGCCACGATGGCCTGTATCGATTGCAGGTGGTCCGTGGATATGACCCGCGCCTGCTCGATCAGCGCCAACAGCAGCTGCTGTACCCGCGCCGTATAGGCCTGCTCCTCGCGCAATTCATTGGTTTGATTCATGGATAACCTCCGGGGCCATGGCCGCGCGCCCGCGCCGCCAAATCAAGATATTCTATTATAGCACAAGGTAATGAAAAAGAAAAGGCCCCGCGAAAGGGCAATTGAATATATAAAAAAGCCCGGCTATCAAGCCGGGTCATGCCATCCTCTGTGCCATTTTTCTGTTTCTTTCCGCAAGCACCTTCATCATCTCTTCCCAGAGCTCCGGGATGCGCTGCGGATCAATCTGTGGGCAATCCTCATCTTCAACATAGGGCAGCTTGCAAGCGGCTTCGATCTCCCTGACCTGTTCTTCGGTCAATTCCCTGTCGATGATCCTTCTGTTCATTGCGCTCACCCTCCTATGTGTCCAGATAGACATGTGCAGCTACCTCAAAGCGAATACCATGTTTTTGTAGGTATATTGCGTTCTTATCGGGCTCCAAACAAATCCCATACTATCCAAGGTATACCGCACATCTGGCATCGCGCTCAACTTCCAAGCAAACTGTATCACAGCATATGGATGAAGTCAAGCGGAGCAAAAATATGAAAAACATAATAATCTTCGCGGTTTCATGATTCATTGTTTTATGGATGTGGACGATCTGCATGGAACGTTTTTTTCAGAAGCACGATCCTGAATAATAGCCGCTGCATACCGCAACCAGCTTGTTATTTGTCGCCCTTT
>ONJE01000322.1 GCA_900318045.1 uncultured Eubacteriales bacterium | reverse complement strand
GACGCCCTTTTCGAATGAATGCAGTAGTGGCGTCTATGTCGCCGCTACAGGGTTATCAGGGATTCCGCGTCTCATTTTATCGCGGGAACTGATGCTTTGGCTTGGTTGTACCGCCCCGTGCGCGGCTTTTCCTGTTCCCTGCTCCCTGTTCCCTGTTCCCTTTGATCTGCCCTTGGCGATTCCGCCAACATCCCGATAAATCAGAATTCAGCCGGGCTTTTGAAAGATTTTTGGTTTTTTTACAAATACGATGGCGAATGTGACTTAAACCGGTGGGGGGGATGTGATATAATAGAATTAAGGCGACTGTTCAGCCTTGGCTATGCAAATCATCGGGTGCGGCAGCTTTCGTGCCGCCAAATTGGAGGCGTCGCTACGGCTACTCCTTTTTCCTGGGCTGGGCAGTTATTATATAAGTTGCAATCACCGCGGCAAGGGCTGCGGCAAAGGTATATCAAACGGATTCATGGACATTGATTGGGAGCGTTGGAATTGACCAACGGAAGATATATGGAAAACGGCTATCGCCCGGGAGGGGGCGCGGGTCGAACGTCGACAGCGGGCCGGGCTCCGGCAGCGGGTCGAACGTCGACAGCGGGCCGGAACAGGGATTATGACCGGCGGGGGGACTACGACCGCCGGATATCAGCGGGTCGAACGTCGGCAGCGGGCCGGGCTCCGGCTCCGGGCCGCGGCGGCTATGGCCGTGGGCCGGTGAACCCGCGCCAGGGCCAACCACGCAGGGCCCGGCGGGGCATCTCCCCGAGGCTGCGCCTGGGGCTGGTGCTGGGCGTCGCGGTGATCGTACTGGTGGCGCTGGGCATCGGCATCGCCCGGACGGTGGGCGACCTGCGGGCCTCGTCGGTGGAGCGCTTTTTGGACAACGTATACGTGAACGGGGTGAACCTGTCGGGGCAGACCTATGAGGACGGCCTTGCGCTGGTTTCCCAGGACCGGGACCGGCGGCTGAACACCACCTACAAGCTGACCTACGGGGACAACAGCTGGGGGTTCAGGCCGTCGGATTACGGCGCGTCCTTCGACTACGTGGAGCAGGTGGACCTGGCCTGGAACCTGGGGCACGTGGGCAGCCGCGCCGACCGCAAGCAGGTGGCCGATAACCTGCAAACCGCCCCGGCCCACTTCAACAGCGAGATCACCTACAACGAGGAAGCCGTGGAGGATTTCGTCGATCAGCTGTACGACGAGATCTACCAGGCCCCGGTGGACGCCGAGGTGGCCGTGACCGGCACGCGCCCGGAGATCATACAGGCGTCGAAGAACGGCGTGGAGCTGGACCGGGAGCGGGCCACGGACAACCTCGTGGCGCTGATCGAGACCGGCGAGGGCAGCACGCAGCTGCCGGTGGAGCCGCTGCTGCCGGCGGTGACCTCGGACAACATGGAGATGAAGGTGGTGGCCAAGTTCTCCACCGACGTCACCTTCCGCGGCTCGGACAGCCGCAGCAACGTGGCCACGGCCCTGAGCTTCTTCAACGGCTACGTGGTCTATCCCGGCGATACCTGCGATTTCAACGCGGTGGTCGGCCCCCGCACCATCGGGCGCGGCTTCAAGGAGGCCCCCGAGTACGCCGGCAACGAGAAGGTCAAGGGCGTGGGCGGCGGCGTGTGCCAGGCCTCCACCACGCTGTACGACGCCGTGCTGATGGCCAACATGACCATACTGGAGCGGCACAACCACAAGATGACCGTCAGCTACGTGGAGCCCAGCCAGGACGCCGCGGTGGAATACGGCACCAACGGCAGCGACGGCAAGAACTTCGTGTTCCGCAACGACACCGCCCACGCCATCTACATCTACACCAGCGTGGACCGGGAGTTCGCCACCGTGACCATATACGGCACCCGGCCGGAGTACCACTACCAGCTGGAATCGGTGGTGCTGGACGAGCAGAAGTCCACCCGCAAGCGCTACGAGCCCGATTACTCCGGCAAGGAAGTGTACTACATCACCGACAAGCCGAAGCTGAAGATCGAGGGCCACGGCAGCTGCCACAGCGAGGGCTGGCTGGTGGCCTACGACTGGGACACCAAGGAAGAGGTCAGCCGTGAGCAGATCAGCTACGATTCCTACGTCGCCGGCATGAACGTCTACTGGCGGGGCGTGCACGACGAGAAGGGCAATGTGGTGGACCCCGAGGCCGAAAAGAAGGACGAGAAGGGGACGTAAGTTCTACCAAACGGTACAAACCCTTGAAGGCAGAATACGCAAAGGAGCGTTGGGGGATATGTTTGAGACCGCGAATATTTCCATTTTCGCCGGGAGCGGCGGAAGGATCTTTGCCGAGCGGATGTGCAGGTACATGAACAAGCCGCTGGGTTCCTGCGAGGTGATCAAGTTCTCCGAGGGCAATACGTTTGTCCGCATCAACGAGACCGTGCGCGACCGGGATATCTTCCTGGTGCAGCCCATTGGCATGAATTCCAACGACGAGTTCGTGGAAATCCTGTTCTGGATGGACGCCTTCAAGCGGGCCAACGCGCTGTCCTGCACGCTGATCATGCCCTACTTCGGCTATGGCAAGGGCGACAAGAAGGACGAGCCCCGCGTGTCCATACGCGCCAGGGTGTGCGCCGAGTGCATGGAGCTGGCCGGGGCCGACCGCTTCGTGACCATGGACCTGCACGCGCCCCAGCTGCAGGGCTTCTGGAAGAAGCCGGTGGACCACCTGTACGCGCTGCCGATGCTGACCGAGGTCATCAAGCGCATGGACACCAGCAACATGGTGGTGGTGTCGCCGGACGCCGGGTTCGCCAAGCAGGCCCGGAAATTCGCCGACACGCTGGACCTGCCCATCGCCATCGGCGACAAGACCCGCACCGACCACCTGGAGAACGCCAAGATCCTGGAGGTCATCGGCGATGTGAAGGACAAGAACTGCCTGATCGTGGACGATTTCACCATCTCCGGCGGCACGCTGGTGAACCTGGCCGAATCATTGAAGGTTCGGGGCGCGAGGGACATCGTGGCCATGCTCAGCCACAACATCATCTCCGCCGAAGGGGTGAATAAGATCAACGCCAGCCCCATCAGCATGGTCTATTCCACCGACACCGTGGAAAACCCCAATATCATCGGGCAGCAGAAGTTCCGCACCGTGTCCGTCGCGCCGATGTTCGCCGAGACCATCATGCGCTATTACAACTACCAGTCCGTCAACGCCATGTTCAGCCAGCTGCCCGAGCGGGTGGTTTCCGCCGGGTTCGGCTTCACCGGGCTGGAGATGTGAGTGGGGGATAGGGAACAGGGGAAGAGGGAAGAGGGAAGAGGGAAC
>ONJE01000187.1 GCA_900318045.1 uncultured Eubacteriales bacterium | reverse complement strand
GCTAAGTCAAGGAAAATCAACGCAGAAATGCAGGCAAAGACGCCGTAACTGCAACGGAGTTTCCAGCCAATTGCGCTTCAGGCATTTTAGAAACACACTCTAGACAAGCAGAATGTTCAAATCATCTCTGAACAGTGCCTAACGAAAGGAAGGATTAACCATGTCAGAAGAAGCAATCAAAAACGAGGCAAGGGATACCAGGAGGCGCAGGAAATTTCACGAGCATGGGGCGCACAACGATATCAAGTATCGCGGCCCCATATCCTATCAGGGATTCCAGATGTTGGGCTGGCTGTGCATCGTGATGGGCGTGGTCGTCGTCATGATGAAGCTGTCCATCAAGGTGAATCCCGACATGAAAGCCCGGCTGGACTGGATCGGCAAGGTCCTGGTGTATGTTCCGCCGCTGTCGCTGCCCTTCCTGCTGATCGCGAACTTTTCCCGTATCCTGATCAACGAAGAGGGCTACAAGAAGCAGCTTTTGCGCAACGGTCTGGCCTCGTTGGGCATCTTTGTGGCCTTCAACGCGTTTTTCTACCGCTACATCATCGGCTCCCTGAAGCTGCTCACGGTGGAGCCCAACCAGGTCATGCCCATGGTTACCGATATGATGTATCTGGCGACCCACTATGGCTTCCTGGCCTTCAACATCTTTATCGACCTGTTCCTGTGCACGCTGTTCATGTTCTTCCTGAACTACCGTCCCACGAAGTTCTTCACCGGGGGCAAACTATACCTGTTCAGGGCGTTCGCGATCCTTCCCATCGCCTACGAGGTCGCGAGTATACTGCTCAAGGCCGCCTGCGCCGAAATGAAGATCGTGCTGCCGGTGTGGACGTTCCCGCTGCTGACCGTGAAGCCACCGATGACCTTCTTCGTGTTTGTGCTGATGTCCCTCTTCATCAAGTTCCGTGAGATGCGCTATTGCCGCCACGGCAGGACCCACGAGGATTATGAGGCGTTTTTGAAGACCAACCGGAATTCGTTGCACTTCTCGATCTTCCTGACCGTGATGCTGGCCGTCGCCGCCATCGCCGACTTTGCCATCATGCTCGTGATGATGATCAAGCAGGCGGGGTCGGTGGAAGCGCTGGACAGTATTCTGAGTAACGCGCAAGCATTTTATCCCACTGCCGTCGCCGTCGGCTTTGGGAAATCCTGGCCGCTGCTTCTCGTGGCGCCGATCATGCTGCTGTACTCGTATACGCGAAAGCCGAGGTTTGAAAAGTTTGGCATGCTGATCCCTGCGGTGGCCATCGTGCTGATCGTGTTCGTCGTGATCCAGGGCAGCTATCAGATACTGCACGTCGCGAACATCCCCCGCATCAACTACATGGAGATCAGACAGACGATCGCGGAAGCCATACAATCGATGCAGGCGTCGGAATAAACTGACGGGAGGATACAAGCGATGAAGAACAAAGCAAAGAAGCGCAGCAAGGCCCCGATCATCGGCGACATGATATTTTCCCTGCTGACGCTGCCGAGCGCCATGGGTTACATCCGGGAGTATTTCACCAATCCGGAAAGCCCGGATTTGCTCTCGTTTCTCACGGGCACGTTTGTCGTGATGGGCATCGCGCGCATATTCCGGGCCTTCCGCTATCGCGCCCAGTCCAGGCTCCAGTTTATCAAGTTCCTGGTCTACGGATGCCTGATGTTCGTTTGCAGCTTTTCCGGGGCTGTGTTTGACCAGACGACATCCACCAGGATATTCGTTGTCGTCTACCTTGGAACGCTGATCGTGGATCGCGTGGTCTCCTGTTATCTGAACCGTGGGGTGCGCAACCTGATATTGAATGGGATTGCCATATTCCTGCTTGCCTGGATGATGGTGGAGATGTATAATGATATAGATATCGTCTTCATAATGATGATCATTGTGGTGCTTCACGCCCTCGTATCCATATTGTCCGTGTCATTTTCCCGTATCAATCTGAGATCGCTGGCCAATGTGGCGCGGGAGACCTACGCCGCGGAGATCATAGGCGGCCTGGTGCTGCTGATCTTCGCCTTCTCCTATATTCTCTCGTTCCTGGAGCCCAACATGGGAAGCTTGAAGGAAGGACTGTGGTACTGCTTCGCCATCGTGACCACCATCGGCTTTGGCGACATCACCGCCACCACCATGGTGGGGCGGATGCTGTCCGTAATACTGGGCATGTACGGCATCGTCGTGGTCGCGCTGATCACATCGGTCATCGTCAATTACTACGGCGAGATGAGGCGGGAAAAAGAGGAAGAGAAAAAGTGATGGCATAAAGTGCGGAAAAGACAAGACTTAAGGAAATACCGCACAATATGGGTGGGGGCGCTCGAACCCAGTAAGCCTGCGAAATTTGCAGGCCACGCCTGACTAAAATTCACCTCGCCATACCACCACCCAATTATGCGGTATTTCCTTAAGTGTCAGATATCCCGGGATTCCTGCCGAATCCCGGGATGGTGCAGATTCCTGTCGGGAGATATGATTGAACAGACACAATCGGAGGCCCAAATGGCGTATACGGCACTTGAAAAGATGCGAAGGTTCAACGCAGACAAATACGGATGCGATGTCGGCCCGATGCAGCCGGCGCTGTGTGACGGCGCCAGCGATGGCTATGATCTCAAATCCGCGGCGCTGCGCTTTTTACATGAAAGATGTGAAAACCTGCGCTTTGACATGCAAATTGAAGAGGAGGAAGCCCGGACGGGCTGCTGGCGCGGAACGAGCCGTGGACCGGGTCAGATTCCGTACAATATGCAGATGGATATTAACCGGCTGTGCCTGGAGCGCGAGCTGGAACGGTTCATCAATTCTGGCGCGACGCAGGATGCCTTTAATGTCTATTACTGCTTTCTGGAAATATTTTTGGGCAGCTACGGAAAGTCCAACCGGATGGTGGAGCTGCTCAGCGAGTACGAAGCCAACGGCAGCTCACTTTTGATGAAACATCGGGACCACTATTCCCATTCGGTGTACGTTTTCGCGCTCGGCCTGGCGATCTACGAGACCAATGACAATTTCCGCAGGGCCTTCAATACCTTCTACCACTTCGATGTCCAAGGGGATGACCCCGAACAGAACCATGCCGCGGCAAATTTCTTCCTGAAATATTGGGGCCTGACATCGCTGTTCCATGACATCGGCTATCCCTTCGAGCTCACCTTTGAACAGGTAATGGCTTACTTCAGGACCGATGACGAAACGCGCGGCAGGAACAATCCGTACGTCGTCTACAGGAACATGGAATCCATGACGAAGCTCAGTCCCCGGGCAAGGGAACGCTTCGAGCAGATCTACGACAGACGCTTTGATTCCGTCGAGGCGCTGCTGGCCCATGACGTCACTCATAAGCTGGGTGCGACCTATGGCTTTACGGAAGATTATCTTGCGGGGCTGCTGAAGAAAAAGACATCCTCACCCGAGGACTTCGCTTATTACATGGACCACGCATTCTTCAGCGCCCTGCGGCTGTACCATGAACTGATGGACGCCATGGGCATCGATGAGGACGACGGCGGGGCGCGTTCGGAAGCGCTGCAATCCGCCCATGTGGACGCGCTGAGCGCCATACTGCTTCACTACGTCGTGTACAGGTATTCCATCGCTTTCTGCGACGAGGGAACCAAGCCCAGGCTAACCATGGATATGTTCCCGCTGGCCTGGCTGTTGATACTTTGCGACGAGCTGCAGTGCTGGGATCGAACCGCCTACGGGCGGGATTCCAGGACCGAGCTGGCGCCCATGGGTGTGGAATTTGACTTCGACAATAACCGACTTATCGCCAGATACCTGTATGACGAGGAGGAACAGGATAAGATAGACGATTACCTGTGGAAATTCGTGGCCTGGAAGCAGGCAGGAAAGCCTGGAAAGGCCCCTGAGCTCAAGGCCTACAGCGACATGGCGGACGAAAACAAGAGCTTTGTCCGTGATATTGAGATGCTTGTCGATACCACAGGCATTCCGCTGACCGTCGTGTGCGACATTGCCCCGGTCAACCGCGGTGTCAAGCACGTCTATCTCTCCGACAGCAGCTTCCTGCACCTGTACGACTTTGCGATGGCGCTGAACGCCCGATACGCCTTTGAAGGACATGAGGACGAGGTGGACAGTGCGACGCTGGAGAAAGCATTCGCCGCGATGTCGCTGGAATACAAGCTCTCCAACATCAACCAGGTCAAAAGCTTCAGCCGGTATCTGAACGCGATTCACTGCTTCTATACGGATCGACCGGTTGATTATGATATGCTAAGCGCGTTTACGACTGAACAGATCAGGATCATCGCGCCGATGGAGCACGAGCGGTGGGTGCGGGAGCGCCAGGCGATGGGCTGGCGCTATGGCGATCTGTATGAGCGCATACCGGCGCCGGACGGCGTCGACGAGAATGCCTGGCGCAAAATGCTGCGCGAGCAGATGCGCTGTCACAAACATGCCATGGACGGAGAGTTGACGAAGGAGCGGATACTCAGGCGTGTCGACGAACTGTCCAGTGATGGGAAGAACAAGGACCGGATGCCCTTCAACAGCATGCTGAAGCTGATTAAAAAGTTTGACGGACTTCGAATCTATCGTTTTTCGGGTCGTACCGAACAGGAGGATATCGCATACTGAAGGGCACCTCAAAAACGCTCATCACCGTCGGGCGGCTGAATTTCAGCCATCTTCGCCTTGCAAAAACCTTGACTGCCCGCCAGGCAGCCTGCGTCTTTTGCAAGCAAGTCAAGGGAAATCAACGCAGATATGCAGTTCAAGACGCCGAAAATGCATCTTCCCGAATTTAGAAACAGACTCTAGTCAAATCTGACTAAAATTCATCTCGCCGGACGGCGCGATCGTTTTCAGAGGTGCCCTGAAGGGATGACAGGATTTTCGGTTTTTGCATTGACGACAGTCCAACCGGGCGAACAGCCGGAGCACATCAAAGAGGAAAGGAATGACACGTTATGTCAGAGAAGAAGCATGCATTGCGGTTGAAGCGGCGCGGCGTTGCGAATCACGACGACATCAGATACCTGGGCCCACTCTCCTACAGGGCGTTTGAGATACTGGGCTGGCTCTGCGTCGTGCTATCCGTGGCGATTGTGGTCCTGGCGATGATCAAGAGCGTGAGCCCGAAGGCCGGGACGGGAGGGGGCTTGCCCCATCGCATACTGCCATACGTCACCCAGATGTCAGCGCTCTTCCTCGTCATCGCGGGCATTTCCCGGGCCATGCGCAACAGTGATGAGTACAGGCAGCAGCTGTTGACCTACCTGGGCATGGCCGGCATCGTTGCCGTGGGTACCGCCCTGATATTCCAGCGCACCGTGATGGCTGCCATCAACAGGCTGTTTTTGGATCCGAAGCAGGTGTTGCCCCTGGTTGAGAAGACCTTTGCGGATTATAGCGGGATCGACTTCATTGCCTTCAATGTGTTTATCGACATATTCCTGTGCATTCTGCTGTTCTTTTTCGTGAACGTGAGGCCAAAGCATTTTTTCACCGGCAAGTGGACGCTGCTTCTGAGAGCCTGCGCGGTGCTGCCCGTCGCTTACGCGGCTGTTTGCATGTGGCTGAAATACCAGGCGGTCTGCAAAAACGCGGTGTTGCACTTTGGGTGGTTTCCGCTTTTGACGGTTAAGCCGGTGACGACCTATGGGTTGTTCCTGTTCCTTGCCATCTACGTCAAGTGCAAGGAGATTCAGTATTGCCACGATGGCCGGACCATCAAGGAGTGCCAGGCATCGCTGCGGACGCGGCGGAATTCGCTCCGCTTCGGTATCGTGCTCGCGATTGCCCTGGCGGTCACGGCCATAGTGGACAATCTGTTGCAGTACGGTGCGGCGCAACTCCTGCTGAAGCCCCACGCGCCTGTGGAAGCAGAGGCTCTGGCGTGGAGCCTTCGCGCGGCGAAGCGCATCGGCTTCGGCGGCGATTCCCTCATCCTGCTGCTTGCGGCGCCGTTTATGCTGCTGTATTCCTTTAACCGCATTCCCAAGTGGCGGATATTCAGCGTACTTGCGCCCTTGCTGGCCATCGGGCTGGCTATACTGCTGTGGCGGGGAAGTCGCCAGACAGGCGCCAGCGAATACATTGTGGCGGGCAAGATCCCCAAACTCAGCATCGCCGGCATTCAGCAGATGCTGGATTACGTGAAAAAGATAAGCACCGTAATTGTCGAGTTGGTTAAGACATAGCGCCTCGGGACGTGTATCGACGGATATCAAGGAGGAATGAACCATGAAAAAGCTGATCGCCCTGCTGATCGTGGCGTTGATGGCCGTGACGGGCGTGCTGGCCTGCGCGGAGTCCGCGTTGACGCCCCCCATGACGATTGTCAACACCGTCACCCTCGACCGCGATACTTGTCGGAAGACCATGACGGACATGGGCCTGAACGCGAGACAGATCGAGCTCGTCGAGGGCGTGCTGGACCTGGTCGAAGCGTCGAGTCAAAGGCTGGTTGTCGTGGAGGACGGCTTCGAGTACAACATGATCCTGGACGGCAATACCGTCGCCATCCTGGCCGGGGATATCTCGCCCGAAGGCGTATCCATTGGGAGCAACATGTTTCCCCACTGTCTGCTGACGGTGTCGAACGCGACGATCAACGACCTGTTGGCCCGATTCGACGGTGAGCCGCAGGCAGCAGATGAAACAGAGGTTAAAACAGAAGGTAATACGAAAGGGGAGCGCCCAACCCTGCTGTCCGAGCTCATGGCCCTGATCCGGGAAAACAGCGAAAAGCTGGTTGATCTGGTCTCATCCTCCATCGATATCGGTCAGTCACAAGCCGGCGAGTATGTGGTGGACGGCGATACCTACAATGCCATGATCCCCGTTTCCGTCGACACGCGGGCCATCGCGGACGGCATTGTTGATCTGACAGACAAGCTCATCCACAGCGAACCCGTCACCAGATTGCAGGCTGTGCTCAGGCGTGTCGACATCGACATTCCTCTGGAGACGCCGGTCATCGGGGATGTGCCCACCGTAACCGCCACTGTCTACGCCTGCCAGGACGAGGCTGGCAACGCCAATGGTCCCTTATACGTTAATGCCGGGATCGCCGGAGCAAACGCGACACCCCTGATCCAAGGGCAAGTCCGCGTTGATGGCGAGAATGCCCGGGTGAAGTTTGAAATACCTGCGTTTGAACTGGAAGTGAAGTACGAGCAGTTCCAGTCGGACAACGGCGGCTTCGCACGGGCGGATATCAATGCAGGGGAGATATACTTCGGCCTTGCGCTGGAAGCGACCCTCGGCGATGTTAGCCATCTCTCCTTCAACGTTTACAGTCCCGATCCATCGAAGCCATTGGTGAGCGACGATATCGCCATTGCCAAAGGTGGCCAGAAATCATATGTCATAGAGGGTAAAAACAAGACGGTTCTCTCCGTGGAAGGGCTGATGTCCGGCGAGGAAGAAAACGGATCATGGTTAAGCGTGCTGGCGGATATGGCAGTCTACAGTGCGATTGAAATCATGGGTAACGCGTACAATGCCCAGCCCGAAGTTGAAAACCTGATTGACCTGCTTTTGGGCGAATAAGGAGCGCATATTGCACTCTATTGGAACTGCCGCGCCATGCGGCGGCACGCTTGGCGGTGCCATTGCCGCCATTCGCATCCTGCCGGATGGAATGACGTTTTCAGAAGGGTTTTTCTGGATGGGCGGGAGACGTAGCTGCGGGCTGTACAGCCCGCACTATTGTTGTTTTGGGAATCACAAATGACGTATGGACAGCATGGAACAGGTATGGTAAAATTGGGAACAGGGAATTCCCGGTGATAATGGCATATCATACTAATCTCAATCTAAATGTATGCAAGCATGCGAGCGGATTTTTCGTCATACCAAGGCGAAGGCCCGCAGGCTTGCTGGCGGCAAGTCAAGG
>ONJE01000189.1 GCA_900318045.1 uncultured Eubacteriales bacterium | reverse complement strand
GTTTTCAGGGATTCCGCGTCTCATTTTATCGCGGGAACTTATGCTTTGGCTTGGTTGTATCGCCCCGTGCGCGGCTTTTCCTGTTCCCTGTTCCCTGTTCCCTGTTCCCTTTGATCTACCCTTGGCGATTCCGCTAACGCCTCGCCAAATCAGAATTTACCTGACTGAATGGAGACGTCTCAGAACAGGCTTCCCGACAACAGCGTCATCAGCAGCGATTCCAGCTGCCCGGCGCTGCTGGCGCAGCCCTCCTGGGCGTAGCGCCGCGCCACACAGGCGATGCCCCCGGCATAGAATGACGCGGCGTAGCTGCGGATGCAGGCATCGGCATTCGGCAGGAAGCAATCGCAGCCGTCCATGGCCTCGAAGAAGCTGTCGTAGAGCAGGTGGTCGATGTGGTTGTCCACCAGCAGCCGGATGAGCGCCCGGTTGCGCAGTATATATTCGCTGTAGCCCCGGCACAGCCAGCGAAGCAGGTCCCCCCGGCAGGCGGGGCGCTGGGGCGCCTGGAGCTCGGGGCCCTCACAATCCCCCGTCTGGAGGGTGAATACCATCACGTTCTCCCGGCTGGTAAACAGGGTATAGAAGGTCTGGCGGGAAATTCCCGCCGCCTTGCAAAGCTCGCTGACGGTGATCTGTGCAAAGGGTTTCTTCCCCAGCAGCGCCATCATCGCGTCCGCGATCTGCCGCTGGGATTGAAGCGCCGTCTTGTTGGTGCCACAGTACATATATACACCCCTGATCCATGTATTGTAAATATTATAGCAAAATACTTGACAGATGTCAATGTTGGTTGTATCATAACCACAAACTTGACAAATGTCAAGGCAGTGAGGAGGTATGAACATGACGATACTGCCGATTTACAATATCATCGCCCTGCCCGGCGCGAAACTGTGGCTGCAAACCAACCTCTACAGGGAGCTCTCCGACAAGACCCCGGTCATGGGCGAACGCGTAACGCTGTTGGCGCCGAAGGAAGAGAAGCCCCGCGCCCAGCTGACGGCGGACAGCTTTCAGCCCATTGGCGTGGCGGGCGCCATCTGCGAAATCAACGACAGCGGCTTAATGTGCATTGACCTCAAAAACCGGGTGAACATCGAGGAGATCGCCCAGCTCCCCGGCGGCAGCTTCTCCATGACCCTGTCCCGCCGCCCGGACACGGACGACCTGGACCGCGCCGACGCCGAACTCAGGCTCACCGAGGTGAAGGACCGCATACTCTCGTTTTCAAAGGGCAAGCAATGGGAGGGCATGCTGCGCGGCTTCATCGCCTACTGGGACAACCTGTGGACGGTGGGCGCCGCCATGTCGCCCTGGCTCGGGCTGTCGGAGGAAGACCGCTACGCGCTGCTGGCCGAGGACAGCCTGCAAAGGCGCTTTGACATGCTGGAGCGCATACTGATGGAGGGGCTTGAGATGGTGGACGTGCAGGTGGCCGCCCAGTCCGCCCAGAAGGAGGACCACGAAAAGCTGTACCGGGAATCCGCCATCAAAAAGCAGATCGAATATTTGCAGAAGGAATTGGACGCCATGCACCCGGAAAACGTCACCGAGGTGCGGCGGCTGGAGCTGAAGCTGGAGGAGGCCGGCATGAACGAGGCGGCGCTCAAGGAGGGCCGCAAGGTGCTGAACCGATTGAAGGGCGAGGGCAGCAACAGCCCCGAGGCGGGCATGCTCACCGACTGGCTGGACCTGCTGACCAGCCTGCCCTGGAAGAAGGCCGAAGCGAAGCAGATTTCCATGGACGACGCCCGCGCTGCGCTAAACGCGGGACACTCCGGCCTGGACAAGGTGAAAAAGCGCATCCTCCAGCAGATCGCGGTCATGCGCCTGAAGGGAAAGCAGTCCGGCTCGATCCTGTGCTTCGTGGGCGCACCGGGCACCGGCAAGACGAGCATCGGCGAGAGTATTGCGAAGGCGCTTGGCCGGGAATACGTGCGGGTCTCCCTGGGCGGCGTGCGGGACGAGGCCGACATCCGCGGCCACCGGCGCACCTACATCGGCGCCATGCCGGGGCGGATCATCGATGGCATCCACAAGTGCGGCACAAACAACCCGGTGATGGTGCTGGACGAGGTGGACAAGCTGTCCCAGTCCTACAACGGCGACCCCGCCAGCGCGCTCCTGGAGGTGCTGGACCCGGAGCAGAACTTTTCCTTCACCGACCACTACCTGAACGTGCCCTTCGACCTGTCGGACGTGCTGTTCATCTGCACCGCGAACACGCTGGACACCATCCCGGAGCCGCTGCTGAACCGCATGGAGGTCATCCGCTTCCAGGGCTACACGCCCATCGAGAAGCACCGGATCGCCGTTGAACACCTGCTGCCGCGGGCCGTGGAGGCCGTGGGCATCCCCGAGGGCGCGCTGGCCGTCTCCGACGAGGCCATCGACGCCATCATCGAAGACTATACCCGGGAAGCCGGCGTGCGCGGCCTGAAGAAGCGCATGGACCAGCTTTGCCGCGGCGCTGCGGTGGCGTTGGTGGACGACGCCGACGCAAAGCTGGCGATCACCCCCGACACCCTGCCCGACTACCTGGACGCCAACCCCATCCACCGCAAGCATGTGCCGGAGCAAGCCAAGCCCGGCATCGTCACCGGCCTGGCCTGGACGCCGGTGGGCGGCGACATACTGTATATCCAGACGCTTGCCACGAAAGGCAGCGGCAAGATCACCGTCACAGGCCAGCTGGGCGACGTGATGAAGGAATCGGCCCAAATCGCCGTGAGCCTGGTGAAGGCCATGCTGCCGGAGCAGGCGCAGGCGCTGAACGAGAGCGACCTGCACATCCACGTGCCCGACGGCGCGACGCCCAAGGACGGCCCCTCGGCGGGCATCACGCTGACCACGGCGCTGGCCGCGCTGCTGACGGGCGTGGCGGTGCCTCCCAGCGTGGCCATGACCGGCGAGGTGTCCCTCCAGGGGGACGTGAACCCCATCGGCGGCCTGCCGGAAAAGCTGATGGCCGCCCAGCGCAGCGGCGTGCAACAGGTATTCATCCCGAAGGACAACGTTGACGACCTGAAGGATGTGGCCGAAGAGGTCCGGCAGGCGCTGAAGATCACGCCCGTTTCCACCGTGGAGGAGGTGCTGCTGGCGCTGGCCATCCCGGTGACGACCGCCATGCCCAAAGCCATATAAAATCAGGGTATGTATCATGCGCGCGGATATCGCGCGTGATACATACCCTTTTCAGTATTATTTGATCTCCCCCAGCACCGCGCCGATGTCGCGGTTGACGCAGATGCTCCGCCCCTCGATCGGCTTCGGGCAAAAGGCCTCGCTGTAGTTCACGCAGGCGTAGGTCGCCGCCGGGTTCTCCGCGGTCATCTGCCAGAAGGGATATTTGATGATGACCGGGGTATTCGCGCCGACGCCCAGCTCGAGATACAGCACCCGGCCCGTCTCATGCCTCCGCAGGAAATCGGCATAGGCGGCGGCAGCCCTGTGCCAGCCGGCGTCCTCCACGAAGCTGTCGTCGGCCCGCAGGTTCATCACCACGCCGCTGCCATCGACGGGACACCTGGGGATCAGGTCAGAGGGCAGGCGCATGGCGATGTTGCCGCCCTTCGGCGCCTGGAACACGCCGTTTTCGCCCCTGACGAAACCCTGGGCCTCCATGGCCCGCATCGTCCATGCCTCGTTGTCGAAGGTCTGCCGTATGGCGGGGTTCACACTCTGGAACAGGCCGTAGTCTCCCTGGGTGTAGAACAACCGCGCCTTGTCGAAGCCCGCCCGCTGGAACTGGTGATCCACATTGGTGGTGATGACAAAGTAATTCCTGCCCTCCACCAGCGCCAGCAGCTGCCGGTACACCGGCTTCGGCGGGTCGATGTAGCGGTTGAAGCAGATATGCCGCGCCCACCAGGCCCAGCGGGTCTCATCGTCCGGGAAGGGATAGAAGCCTCCGGAATACATATCCCGTATGCCGAACTTCGCCGCGAAATCGAAGAAGTACCGCTCAAAGCGCTCGCCGCTGTAGGTCAGCCCGGCGGAGGTGGACAGCCCGGCGCCCGCGCCGATCACGATGGCTTCGGCATCGGCCAGAGCGGCCCTCAGCCTTTCCATCTGCTCCGCCGGGCTGCCGAAGCCAAGGGACGTGCTGTTTCCAAGGGTCCGCAGGCCAGCCAGGCCCTTTTGTATCGTCTCGGTATAGCCGTTTGTATTCATGGTTCGCTCCTCCGATAATGCCATGGCGTTGCCGTTGCTTCTGTTTCCCTACTCCCCCGCCAGCCGCCGCAATTCCCGCTCGGCCAGCGCCGCGAAGAACCTGGCCGCGGGCATGAGCGCCGCCGGGTCGGCCGTAAAGCGCGGGTGGTGGTTGTCGTAGCCGCCGCCGGTACCCACCCGGAACATGGCGCCTGGCGCGATATCCAAATAGGCGCTGAAATCCTCGGCGATCATCGAGGGCGGGTTTTCCTCGACTGCGAGTCCCTGAGCCCGGGCCAGCGCGGCGGCCCGGCGGCAGAGCTCCCCGTCGTTGATCACCGGGGCGGGGCCGCGCTCGTAGCGGAATTCGGCTGTGCAGCCGTAGGCCCGGGCCGTGTCCGACACCAGCGACTCCAGCCGCCGCCGGATGTCGCTGCGCACCGCCTCGGTCATGGCCCGCACGGTGCCCTCCAGTTCCGCCGCCTCCGGCGTGACGTTCCAGGTGTTCCCCGCCGCCACCCGGGTGATGGACAGCACGGCGCTGTCGAAGGGATTGACCCGGCGGCTGACGACGCTTTGGGCCGCGGTAACGACGGCCGCCAGCGCAGGAATCGGGTCATCTCCCCGCTCGGGATTGGCGGCGTGGCAGCCCTTGCCGATGATCTTCGCAAAAAAGCGGTCGGCGGAGGCCATCACCGGCCCGGGCCGCACGCCCAGCGTTCCCGCCGGATACCAGGGATAGGTGTGCCCGGAAAGAAACAGCCCCACGTCATCCAGCAGCCCCGTGGCCACCATCAGCGCCGCGCCCCGGTTCACCTCCTCGGCGGGCTGGAAGATCACCTTCACCGTGCCGGGCAGCGCCGCCTCCCGGGCCTTGAGCAGCAGCGCCGCCCCCAGCATGCAGGCGGCGTGGAAGTCGTGGCCGCAGGCATGCATGAAGCCGGGTCGCCGGGATGCGTAGTCCAGGTCGGTCTGCTCGCAGACGGGCAGCGCGTCGATGTCCGCCCGCAGGGCCACGGTCGGTCCCCCTCCGGTTCCCAGTTCGGCAATCAGCCCCGTTTCAAGGCCCGTCTCCAGCAGGCGAACGCCGTTTTCAACCAATATACCCCGGAGGTATGCCGTGGTCTTACGCTCCTCCATGGCCAGCTCCGGATTCCGGTGCAGCCACCGGAACACCTCCGTCAGCCATTTCTCATCCATGCGCGTCCACTCCTCTCTTTCAACAGCATACACCAAAGCGCACCGGTTTTCAAGGGCGGCGCGTTTTATACTGGAGTGTGTTACTGAATTCTGATTTATCGCGGGCTATCGCCCGCTTGAAGGGGGACAGGTCCCCCTTCAATACATCCCCCTCAGATTTGCCTGAAATCGCAAGCGATTTCCGG
>ONJE01000190.1 GCA_900318045.1 uncultured Eubacteriales bacterium | reverse complement strand
CACGAGAACGACCTCTTCCGTCAGCCCTTCGGGCTGCCACCTTCCCCTGAACCGCTCCCTTCGGTCGCTGGGGAAGGCTTTGACAACCGCGGCAGCCGCTATTTCTAATCCCTATTCCCTAATCCCTAATCCCTGCGCGTCAGCTCGATAACTCAGATTTTCACAGCCTCCGCACCAGCGACACGCACCGACCCAGCACCTTTACATCCATGATTGTGCCTACGGTGGCGCTGAATTCGTGGTCGAAAGCCTGCATCTGTATGCGGCCGCCGTCCAGCTTCAGCAGCTTGCGCACCATGCGCTGGCCCTGCCAGTCCACCAACATCAGCTGGCCATCCTCGGCCTTGGAGGCGGGCACCACCAGCAGCAGGTCGCCGGCGTGCACGCGAAAGCCCCGGAGCATATCGTCAGGGCAGCGGTAATACAGCACCTTGTCCGGCGCGCCGCCCTCGATCTTCCCGTTCACGATGGGTGTGAGCACGTGGTCGATCACCAGGCCGTCCGGCGACATCACCGGCACCCGCTTCACCACGCCGCCCAGGGCGTCCAGCCAGGCGTCCGACGATTCCTCCGCCGCCTTCCGGGCGTTCTCGGCCTGCTCCTGGGCCGAGAGCACGTAAGCCCGGGGCTTCGGCCGCAGCTTCACCTCCGGCTCCGCCGCCACCTCCAACTCGGTGGACACGGGGTTTTGCACCCCCAACACCTTCAGTATGCGCTGGGCCTGGTCGTCCGAGACGATCCTGCGCCCCGACTCCACGTCCTTGATGAAGCTCTCCGCCAGGCCGCACTTCTTGCCCAGCGCCTTCTCCGTCATTTTGGCCTTGATCCTGGCCTTCTGTATGGTATCGCCCAATCGGCTCATTTGATTGTTCCTCCTGCATTTGTCAGGATTCGCTCAATATGTCGAGCATCTCCCTGGGGGTTACGATGTAGGTGCGCATGGGAAAGTGCCTGAGGTTGCCCGTCACCAGCCAGGCATCTTCCTCCCTGCGCTTTTCCATGAGCACCGCATAGAACACGACGTCCTTCGGGTCCGGGATCACCTCGTCGATCGGTCCCACGTCCGCATAGACGCCGCGACGCTTCAGTTCGTCCATAAAGACACGAACAGTGCGCCTGTCGAAGCGAAATTTGGGCCGATTCAGGACGTCCTCATATTCTGCGATGATTTCATCGTTCAATACGGGTATGATATCCCCCTTCAGTGCCTCCGCCAGCACCTGTCCCGGAACCGAACCGGTCTTGAGCAGCGCGGATACCAGGACATTGGTATCCAGTATCGCATAATACTTCATCGTTCATCCGCCCTGCGCGCTGCCCGGGAGGCCCCGATCTCGGCGTTGATCTCCTCCAGGGGCATATCGGACACACCGTTGCGCCGGGCTGCCTCGCCCAACTCCATCATGGCGCGATAGCCCCGCTCCGCCTCGTAGGGCGCCCTGGGCAGGGTCATCCTGAAGGGGATGCCGTTCTCCATGACCGCCCGCTTCAGAAACATCCTGACTGCCGTCGAGGTATCAATGCCCAGACTTTCAAACAGCCGCGCGGCATCATCCTTCAATGATTCCTCAATACGAACCTGCAATAATGCGGTCGCCATACGCTCACCTCCAGTCCATGTAATTCAATTATATTATATTGTCATTCAAATTTCAAGGGGAATAAGCTGGTTTGCAAACTCATTTCCTCAGCTTTTCCAGCCAATATATAAACCTCGGCTCCGGGTCAGCCTCGAAGAGCATTTCTTCGCCGGTGCGGGGATGGACAAAGCCCAGCCGGAAGGCGTGCAGCAGCTGGCCGCCCTGTACCGGACAGGGGGATTTCTTCGGCCCGTACACCGGGTCGCCCAGCACCGGATGGCCGATGGAGGCCATGTGTACGCGAATCTGATGGGTGCGCCCGGTGGTCAGCCGCGCCTCGATCAGCGTAGCCCCCCGCAGCGGCTCCAGCGCCGTCCAGTGGGTGGTCGCATCCCGCCCGCCGGGGACGATGGCCATGCGCTTGCGGTCGGTGGGATGCCGCCCGATGGGCCCCTCCACGGTGCCCTCATGCTCTTTGAACCCGCCGATCACGATGGCCCGGTAGGCCCGCTTGACCGTGTGGGCCTTGATCTGCCCGGACAGGGCAACGTGGGCGAAGTCGTTCTTCGCCACCAGCAGCAGGCCCGACGTGTCCTTGTCGATGCGGTGGACGATGCCGGGTCGGATCTCGCCGCCGATGCCGGACAGGTTGTCCAGATGCGTGAGCAGCGCGTTCACCAGCGTGCCGGTCTCGTTGCCCGCCGCGGGATGCACCACCATACCCGAGGGCTTGAACACCACCGCCAGGTCGTCGTCCTGGTAGAGTATGTCCAATGCGATGTCCTCGGCCTGCAGCGCCGCCGGAGCTGCCGGGGGCAGCGCCACCCGGACGGCCATGCCCGGCTTCAGCCTGAAGCCGGCCTTGGCCTGGGCCGCGCCGTCCACGACCACGCTGCCCTGTCTGATCAGCGCCCCGGCCCGGGAGCGGGTGATACCGGCCAGCGCAGCGGCGAACACATCCAGCCGCTCGCCGTCCTGATCAGGGGTCACCAGGGCCGAATATTCGCGGCTATTTTCCATGCCTTATATCCCCTTTGAGGCTGCCCAGCAGCACCAGCACCGCGCCAAAGCAGATGCATATATCGGCCACGTTGAACACGGTCAGGCGCGTAAAGGCCAGCTCGATGAAGTCGGACACGCCGCCGAAGGCCAGCCGGTCGTACAGGTTGCCCAGGCCGCCCCCGGCAATCAGCCAGAGCCCGGCGCGCAGCAGCGGCGGGTCGTCGGGATGGGTCACCAGCCAGGCCACCAGTCCGGCGATCAGCGCCGCGGTGAACAGCACCAGCCCGAGCCCCTTCCCCGAGAGCATCGAGAAGGCGATGCCCTGGTTTTCCACGGGCCGCAGGTTGATGATTCCCGGGATCAGCGCGCCGCCCCGGGGACACAGCCGCGCCACCAGCACCTTCGTCAGCCGGTCGGCCAGCGCCACCAGCAGCGCGATCCACCAGCCGCGCAAGCCCCGCTTGAGTTTCATTGATTTCCTCCATTTTTTGAGAGATAGATTCTGATTTGTCGAGCTGCGCTCGATAAATCAGAATTGAGTGATTAGTGGTTAGTGGCTAGTGATTAGTGGTGGTGCAAATCCCTTCGGGATTTGTGTGATTCAAAGGGAACGGCAGATGTTTCAACGCTTCTCAATCCATAAAATCAAAAGAAATCCGCGAGGATTTCCTCCTTCACTAGCCACTAATCACTAGCCACTAGCCACTAGCCACTAGCCACTAGCCACTAGCCACTAGCCACTAGCCACTAGCCACTAGCCACTCAACTTCTGATTTGTCGCTCCGCGACAACTCAGAAGTTATCCAACGCCTCCTCCGCCAGCTGTACATACTCCCCGTTTCCGGCGGCTTCGGCCCATTTTTTCAGCAAGCCGAACTTGCTGACGGCGTTTTGCACGTAAGGGTGATCAGCCCCGGCGCCCTCGGGGATCTTCCCCAGGCTCTCCTCTGCCATGTCGGCCAGCAGGTCCAGCAGCTGGGCGGAGATGTCGCCGCCCTCGTCCATGCCGATGGACAGGATCTGGGGCACAAAGCCCAAGGTGGCCGCAGTGAAGCAGCCGCCGACGAACTTGTTCAAATTGTCGTCGATGAGCACCGGCGAATTGATCTTGTTGGTCAGGTAGACCACCACCAGCTCGCGGCTGGGGTCCACCATCGCCAGCGTGCCCGTCCAGCCCTGGTGCCCGAAGGTGCCCGAAGACGCCTGGGTACCGTAGTACCACGGGCGCTGCTCGTCGCCCTGCCGCCACCAGCCCAGGCCCCACTGGCCGAAGCTGTATGCCTTCGGCGCGGTGAACCCGTCCATCACATTCCGGGAGAACAGCCGGCAATCGCCGTAGCCGCCGGTGAGCATGGCGCTGGCCAGCTTCGCCAGGTCGGTGGCGCTGGCAAACAGCCCGGCGTGGCCGGAAACGCCCTCCATGCAGTACCAGGCCCGCTCGTCGTGCACCTGGCCCCGGAGGGTTTCGGTGCGCACGCCGGGGAAGCTGACGTGGTTGTCCCGGGTGTTGCCGTTCAGCTCGGTAGCCGCGCAGTCGTCCGGGGCAAAGCCATTGTCAAGGGGCAGGTAGGTGATGTGCTTCAGGTCCAGCGGGGTGTAAATGTTCTCCTTCAGGTATGCGTCCAACCGCTGCCCGGTGACCTTCTCCACGATGAACCCGGCCAGCATGTAGTCGGCGTCGGAATAGAGTGTCTTGCTGTGGGGCGGATACATCAGCGGCGTCTTGAACAGCGCCTTCAGCGTCTCTTCCCGGCCCACGGCGCAGATGATGTTCCCGTTCGACCCCGGCACTCCC
Organism: uncultured Eubacteriales bacterium; assembly: GCA_900318045.1. Taxonomy (GTDB): domain Bacteria; phylum Bacillota; class Clostridia; order Christensenellales; family Aristaeellaceae; genus UBA2862. Next base: position 1,150 of record ONJE01000190.1, on the reverse strand, counting down.
CGCTGCTGGTTGACAAAATCGAAGTCCGGGTCGTTGTAGTTTGGCGCGGCGGGAAAGCCCGCCTCGTGGCACATCAGGTCCCGCAGGGTCAGGCTGCGCTTCCAGGCCTTCTGGGTCTGCAAATCCGGCGGATTGTCCACCCCGGCGTAGGTGATGTCGATCGTATCATCGGCAAAAGCGTCGCCCAACAGCTCCACTATGGGGGTATCCACATCCAGCAGCCCCTCCGATACCAGCTTCTGGATGGCGTAGCCGGTGGCGAACATCTTGGTCACGCTGGCCAGATCGTACATCGTTTCCTCGGTGACGGGAGCGGCGTCTGCGTCGGGCGAGCCGTCGGGGTTGTAGCTGTTCACCCGTCCCCAGGCCTGCTGGACCACCAGCCGTCCGTTCTTCACCACCGCCAGCTGGGCGCTGGTGAAGCCGTGGGCAATGTCGGAATCGATGATGTCGGAGATCAACCGGAGCGCCTCGGGATGAATGCCCTCCTCCGCCGCATCCCCGGGCAGCACTACCGGGTAGGGAATGTAGGCAGTGACGGCCTGCCCGATGCCCCGGGGCCGGAGGTTGGTGATTTGCAGCGTGTTCACGCCGTCCACCGCCGCGGCGGAGATGTCCGCCGACCACAGGCCCTCGCCGACGCCCGTCGTGTCGTATTTCACGCCGTTGACATACATGGTGAACCCGGTCACCCCCGGGGCCACCTCCAAAAAGAGCGTCCCCTGGCCGTGGTAGAAGCGAAAGCTGAACATGCTGTTCATGGCCAGCGTGTCGTCCACATATCCCTTCCAGTCCGGAAATTGAACCGTGTACTGCCAGCCCGCCCCGGGCAGGGCCGCCAGCGGCTCCAGCGACATGGTCGCTGCGCCGGCGCCTTCCGCACAGCCAAGCCCTGCGCACAGCATCAACAGCACCATACAGAAGCAAAGATTTTTCTTCATGGAATTATCCTCTTGTTGACTCAAACTGCGCCCCGGCGGCGCAAACCGAACCGGGGCGCAGGGATAGCTTATCATATTTTGGGGATGCGCGCAAGCATTTGATGAAGAGGTAAATTCTGATTTATCGCGGGCTATCGCCCGCTTGAAGGGGGACAGGTCCCCCTTCAATACATCCCCCTCAGATTTGCCTGAAATCGCAAGCGATTTCC
>ONJE01000045.1 GCA_900318045.1 uncultured Eubacteriales bacterium | reverse complement strand
CCATGAGTCTCAGTGACCTTTCGTTCACACATTATAGTGAACGAAAGGTCACATGTCAAGCCTTTTACAAATCATAATACCGTGCAAGCGCATAGTTAAGGTTACAGCTCAACGTCCCTGATAAACTCCCTCAGTCTGGCCTGACGGCCAGCCAGCCCCCTCAGGGAGGGGGCCTGAACGGGAGCCTGTATGGCGCATTCTCACACCAAAAGGCTCCCTCCCTGAGGGAGCTGGCACGCGAAGCGTGACTGAGGGATTGTACGCTGAGCAGTAACCCAGTTAAGGAAATACCGCATAAGGGTACCTATAAAAAAACTATCGCGCCGGACGGCACGATAGTTTTTAGAGGTACCCTGTAGCGGCAAAGTGGAATCGAGTACGCTTCCCGCGCACGAGATGGCGCCGCCGCTACATTTTTCGCTGTCTGGACTGGACAGCTGACAAATACGATTATTCCTCCTCCGCGAAGCTGAAGGCCTCGACGGTGTAGGTGGGCTTCAGGGCCTCGACCCAGCTGTTCAGCTCGCTGGTGTAGTGATCGTCCCTTGCCTTTTCCAGGGTCGTGTTGTACAGCGCATCGTGGATTTCCTCAAGGGCGATCGCGCCGGGGGTGACGTCGGACTCATAGCGAATGATGTGCACGCCGCTGTTGCCAACCACAGGCGTCTGGGTGACGTCGCCCACCTTTTCAAGGGACATGGCGCCTTCGGTGAAGTTCTTGTCCCAGTTGGTGGAAGCGCTGGACACGTAATAACCGCGGGTCTTGGTGGGCTCATTCTTCATGCCGGGGTCCTCGCCGTAGGTCTCGATCAGGGCAGCAAAGTCCTCACCCGCTTCCAGCTTGGCGTAGACCTCGTCGGTCTTTTCCTTCACGTTGGCCAGACAATCTTCGGCAGCCTTGTCCATGGCAGCTTTCAGGGGTTCGATCCCGGCGTTCGCGGCGTCGATGTCGGCCTGGATTTCCTCGGCGGTGCGATGCGCATCTTCGGCCTCTTCCTCGTCGTGGTCGTGGCTGAGCTCCTCAAGCTCAGCGTTCAGGTCGTCCAAATTGTTCTGAGCGGACTCGTAGGCCGAACGGGCATCCTTGTAAGCGTTCAGAACGTCCTCGGCGGGGATGATGAGGATGTGCTTGACCGTGCGATAGCCCTCGGGCATCCAGGTGACGACGGTGTCTTCAGAGGACATGTCCGATTCAAAGCTGCTGGTGGAGGCGGAGTACTTTTCCTCATCCTCCTTCAGCTTGGTCTCGTAAGCCGCCTTCAGATCCTCTTCATCGATCTTGTCAATTTCGTCGCGCACGTTCTGCTGCAGCATCTCACGATTCGCCTCGGCCAACTCAATGGCATACAGCGATTCCTTGGTGAAGCCGTTGACAGCCAAGTTGTATTCGGTCTGCTTGGCGTGCACCTCGTCGTTCTTCTCGTTGATGCTGGCGTAAACGCTGTCGTAGATCTCCTTATAGTGCTCGTCGGCCTCTTTCTGCAGCTCGGCCAGCTTCTCATCGTCCAGCTTCAGATTCCGGGCTTCGATCTGCTTGGCGATAGCCACATCCTGAACCGCCTGCTCGGCCACGGAGTTTTCCACGGTGGTGATCATGTCGGCCGGCATGCTGTAGCCGAACATGCTGTACATCTGGCTGTAGTTGCTGTACAGGTTGCTGAAGCTGGCCATCAGGTCGGCCTGTGTCAGCTCGCCGCCGTCATAGGTGACAACCACGCCGGAATACCGCTTCGCCAGCTTGGCGAAATCCTCGTCCAACTTCATGATCGGGTCAACGCCAATCAGGTTGCAGCCGGTCAGCACCAGCATCAGTACAATCAAAAGGCCAGTCAGTCGCACAAGCGCGTGTCTCATAACAATCTTCCTCTCAATCCAGGGCAGTAACACCCAAAAATAAAACTCACCCATATATTATACACATTTCAGGATTTTCCGCAAGCGGTTTTGACGCTTCCTGGTGCAGTAAAAAACGGGATATTGCCGCTTTCACGTCAAATTCACGAATTGTATACAATTCTTTAGCGGATTCGCCCCCAACATACAGCCTGCTGACACGACAGTTCGCCGGATTCCCGAAGGCACGCCGCAAGGCGCGGCTGCTGTCCATGCAGCCATGCGACACGATCAGCATATCGCCGACGCAGAGCGCCAGGTTTCGCCGGGCAAAAGCCGCGAACCTGCGCGCCATCTTTCGGGCCTGGACCATCTCAGGGCGAACCGCCGCCTGTTCTCTTCCAAAGGGACCCCAAACAGGCAACACGGGATCGATCAACACGATCCCATCCACCGGAAGCTGACACGCCAGCGCCAGCGCGGCGGCACAGCCCGTGCCCTCGGCGATAACCCCGCACATCTCCCACCGGCTCCGTACCTCCTGGAAGCCGATCTGAAGCATATCCCACATCCGACGGACATCCTGGCACTGAAACACCTGTATTCCGAGCCCTGGGATGTCCCGCGACCAGTCGGACGCATCGCTGCGCAATTTATCGGAAGCAATGTCACCGATGAACAGGCACCCCGCGCTTTTTCTCTGCCCTGCACAAGCCATATTATCCCTCCTTAAGGAAATGCCGCATAATTGGGTGGTGGTATGGCGAGGTGAATTTTAGTCAGGCGTGGTCTGCAAATTTCGCAGGCTTACTGGGTTCGAGCGCCCGGAAAACAGTCCAGTGGACTGTTTTCAGTGAGAACGGGCTGGCAAGCCCCGGAGGTAAGTAAAGGAATTTGCAGGCTGCGGATGACTGAAAGTCATCCGTCAGGCTGCCGCCCATATTGTGCGGTATTTCCTTAACACAAATCGGAGGGGCAGCAGGGTTACCGCATCTGCGCCAGCGACGATTCACTGATGACCACCAGCATCAGATCACCCTCGCTGATCCGGGTCTCCGGCTGGGGCATGGCGTTTACCGCGTCGCCATTGCGTATCGCCACCACGTTGATGTCCATGCTGCTGCGCATGGCGAGCTCTTTGAGCGTCTTGCCAACCCACTCCGGCTTCGGGCGAATCTCCGCCATGGAATACTGGGTGGACAGCTCCATGAACTCGATGACATTGCCCGATACAAGGCTATGCGCCACACGCCGCCCCATATCACGCTCCGGAAGCAAAACCTGGTCTGCGCCCAGCTTCTCCAGCATCCTGCCGTGGAATTCGTCGTGAGCCTTGGCAATGATGCGGCGCGCCCCCAGCTCTCCGGTCCATGGCGTCCATCTGAATGGTCTGGGTCAGCTCATCCCGCAGCCGCTCCACCACGTCCATGCGCCGGTCAACGCCCAATACCTCCGCCCCGTCCTGGCACAGGGTCTCGGCGATTGCGCGGCCAAAGCGGCCGAGACCGACGACAATGTACTGCTTCTGCCTGCTTTTTTTATTCATCAAGTCAATCCTCCAAAAAGGTCATACTTCGACCGGTCAACCCAGCATCACCCGATCCTCCGGGTATTTCACCAATTCTCGGGCGCGCGTCTGGCGCTTCATGAACAGCAGCGCCATGGTCAGTGGCCCGATGCGGCCGATGTACATGGATATTATAATCAACAGCCGCCCCAGCGGGCGCAGATTCGCCGTTCCAATGGCGGAGATGCCCACCGTACCCACGGCGGACACACATTCATAGAAGAGATCCAGTAAGGCATAGCCCGGCTGGATCAGCGACAGGGCGCATATATCCACGAAGGCTACGGTTATGGCGATGAAGGCGATGGCCACCGCCCGCTGGATCATCGTATGGTCGATCCTGCGTTTGAATACCACGATGCTGCTCTCACCCCGGGCCACCATGCGCACGGTCAGCACGATGAGGGCAAAGGTCGTCACCTTGATACCGCCGCCGGTGGAGGCTGGCGCGCAGCCAATCAGCATCAGTATCCCGCCGACCAGCTTTGTGCTGTCCCGAAGGCCGGCCTGGTCGATGGTGTTGAAGCCCGCGGTTCGCAGGGTGACGGACTGAAACAGCGCTGCCAACATTTTTTCGCCCGTATTCAGCGGCCCGAGCGTGTGGGGATTGCCCCACTCAAAGGCCAATACGGCCACGAATCCTGCCAACAGCAGCGTCCCGTAGCTGACCAGCACCAGCTTTGTATTCAGTCGCAACCGTCTGAAACACTTCTTGTCGACGATGTCGTGGACTGTGCCAAAACCCAAGCCGCCCACCACCACCAGCGCGATGGCCGTCAGATTCATCAACACATCTCCCGAGAAGCCCGTCATGCTCCTGCCGCCGCCAAACAGGTCAAAGCCGGCGTTGCAGAAGGCGGAAACCGCATGAAAGGCAGAAAAAAACAAACCCTTTGCCACACCGTATATGGGGATCAGCCGGATCGAAAACAGTGCAGCGCCCGTGATTTGTACTATAAAGGTGCTGCGGGCCACCCACATGACCAGATTGACCACGCCCCCCAGGTTGTCCTGGTTCAGCGATTCCAGCATGATCAGGCGGTCGCGCATGGTAAAGCCACGCCCCATCAGACGAAACAGCAGCGTGGCAAAGGTCATGAAGCCGAGGCCGCCCGATTCGATCAGAAACATCAGCACCACATGGCCAAATGTCGAATAGGCCGTACCGGTATCCCGAACCACCAAACCGGTCACGCATACGGCTGAAGTGGACGTAAACAGCGCGTCGAACCAGGGCACCCTATGACCCGTTGCGGAGGCGACAGGCAGGGTCAGCAATACGCTGCCAAGCAGTATCAGTCCCAGGAAGCCCAGGGCAATCATGGGCAATGCGTTGAAGCCCGAGCGCCGGTAAAGCACCCGCACAAGAGCCGTTGTGTACCGGCGTCTTTTTCTTTCCAACAGCAGAGGACTTTTCCATCTGGAAAGCATGGCTATACCCTCTCGATCTTCACCATGTTCAGAAACGCCTTGTAGACGGTCTTGTCGATGGTCTTGTAGCCCTCGGTAATACAGCGCGTGCTGGCGCAGGCCACGCCCATACGGAAGCACTGCTCAAGATCCCAGTCCGCCATGAAACCCGCCACCAGGCCGGCGACCATCGCGTCGCCCGCGCCTACGGTGCCCTTGACCTCGATGTTCATTCGGGGCGCGAAGAGCGTCTCGCTCCCGTCGGTGATCAGCGCGCCGTCCGCACCCAGGGACACGCTGACGACCTGCACGCCCATGTCGATGTAGCGCAGCGCGGCCTCCCGTATGTCGGTGATGCCGTCCAGTGGCCGGCCGATCATCGTTTCCAGCTCGTACCGGTTGGGCTTTATCATGAACGGCCTGGCCTCCAGGCCGAACTTCAGCCGCTCGCCATCGGCATCCAGCACGCAACGGCAGCCCAGCCCCTCCACCGCGTGGATCAGCGTGCGGTAATAGTCCTGGGGACATCCCGGCGGCAGAGAGCCCGACAGGATAAGATAATCGCTGTTCTCCGCGTGCCGGACCACCAAATCGACCATCTTTGACAGATTCTCCTCCGTGACATTCATGCCGGATTCGTTCAGCTCCGTGATCGTGCCGGTACTGCGGTCAAACACCTTGATGTTCGTGCGCACGCTGCCTTCGCACCATATAAAGTCATAGGGCGTGGAATTCAACATCAGCCGCTTTTCAAACTGGGAAGCGCCGTCACGGTACATGAAGCCGACGCACTCTGAGTCAAGCCCCAGCTCTGAAACGGTAAGCGCCACGTTGATGCCCTTTCCGGCAGCCACGTCCCGCTTGGCAACGATGCGGTTCAACCCTCCCGGGATGAAGCCGTCCACCGTCAGCGTGCGGTCAATACTGGGATTCATGGAAACAGCTGTAATCATAGTTTTCTCCTGTTCACGCGTTGTTATCGGCACCGTCCCTGCCCTGTTCCAGCCGGCCGTCGCTTACGCCCCCGGCCTCATCTTCCTGCGACTTTTCCTCTTCCACGGTGCGCAGGAAGCCGCCAATGTAGTGCATCAGCGTAAAGCCCACGATCAGGCACAGTCCGCCCAGCACCAGGAGGGCGATCAATACGATTTTCTGCGTCAGCGTCATACCCATTCCCCTGTGCCGCCGGAAACAACAGCGGATATTTTATACCAGTATATCACATTTTCGTCATTTTTCAAGCACAAACTTTGCGCGCCACGACAAGGAAGCGGCGCGCCGCGCCGCTCTCCTTTTCCAGTCATCAGTTGTCCTTGCGATTGTAACCGTTTTTCATATCCCTGCTGGATTCCAGCAGCACCTTGTTAAGGGTATCGATCGTCTGCTTCCGAGCCATGTCCGCCAGCGCCTCGTTGGCCTCGGCGGCGAGGCTGAAATCGCCTGACGCGGCCATGCGCCGGTCGTATTCCAGGATCAGGCGGCGACCCCTGGTGGCCACGGCATCCTGGTAGCGCTCGATGTGCTGGATACATTCGGCATAAGAATGGTCCGCCAGCGCGCCGAGCAGGCGGCTGCCCCAGTAGAAATTGTCCGTGGAGACATCCAGGGCGACGTTGCTCAGGTATTTGGGCATGCGCGAAACGTTGGTGTAGACGGGCAGCATGGCGTCAAAGGCGGTAGAGCCAAAGCCGATCCACTCGATCCCCCGGATAGCCTCGGGTACGCCGCCGCGAATCTGGCAGATGGAAGTGACGCCTGTGCGGTTGATGCCGATGGAGCGGTATTTACCCCGCCGGCCGTCGTCATGGTTGGAATAGGGGTTGTAGGGCGTGCCCTGGTAGTGGGAGGAGAGGATGAACTTCACGTCCTCCACGGTCACCTTGCGGTCGGGTACAACAGCCCAGGGCAGGTTGTCGCTCTCCGGCGTGAAATCGGCGTTTTCGCCGTCCCAGCGGCGGCTGTAGGGCATGAGGCAGCGGAGCATATACCAGGCACGGGGCGTATTATAGACGTGGTCACTGGGGTTGTGGGAGCCGAACACATCCCGGGGATTGAAGGTCCCGTTCTGGTTCAGATCCAGGCTGTTTTCGACAATGAATTCCCGCAGGTCGGCGGAGCACAGGTGGTCCCGGCGCGGGCCGTAGGCATCCTCCAGGTCAAAGGCGTCCATGCCGAACTGGTTCGGGTTGACCACGCATACGTCGTCGGGCACCCGCCTGGCCATCCAGTGGTGGCCGCCGATGGTCTCCAGCCACCAAATTTCATTATCATCGTTGAAGGCAATGCCATTGGATTCATAGGTGCCGTATCTCTCCAGCAGCGCGCCCAGGCGCTCTACGCCCTCCCGGGCGCTATGGATGTAGGGCAGCACCAGTACGATGATGTCCTCCTCACCGATGCCGCCAGGCACCGCCTTCGCGCGGCCCTTCGCCTCCCGGTATTCCACCATCGGGTCTGCGGCCAGCACCCTGGGGTTGGAGGTGATCGTCTCGGTAGCCGTCATGCCCACGTTGGCGGCGTTGATGCCCGTCGCCGCCCAAATGCCTTTCGCCTTGTCTACTGAGGGGCAGGCCGTGTATCGCATGGGGTTGTCGGGCAGCTCGATTTCCAAATGGGAAATGACACTTTTATATTTTCGCGGCTGTCGCTCCGGGTTGACGACGATCAGCTTTTTCACGTCGAACTGACCGTCGTCGGTACGGGCGATCATCGTTGAGCGGTCGTTCGAGGCGCTTTTCCCCACCAGTATAGTCGTACAGGACATGGTATTATCCCCTTTCAGATGTTCCTCCTTTCCATTGTAACGCCGGGCCGGGGCGGCAGCAATCACCGCCATGTAAAAACAGGACCCCAAAGGGTCCTGTCCATCAGCTCAGGTGCTTCCGTCCCCCGGCGTCGAAGGCGTAGCGCGCCTCGGGCGGCGTGTAAACCGGCAGCGCGGCGGAATCGTTCTCTGCGGCCTCCAGCGTAAAGCAGGAGACCTCGTAGGCGTTTCTGAGCATGTACTCCCCGTTTTCCAGCAGCTTTTGATACTCCCGGGATTGCAGCCGCCCAGTCAGCCGCACCCGGTCGCCCACGCTGAATCGGGAAGCGTATTGGGCGTTTCTACCCCAGGCGATGCAGGGGATGTAATCGCTCTTGCCAAAGGCGCGGTTCACCGCCAGCATCATGTCGCAGATCTCCCGGCCAAAGGGCGTGGAGCGATAGATCGGCGGCTTGCACAGCGCGCCGGTCAGGGTGACCCGGTTCAGCGTGTCGTTGTCCGGCGACAGGGCCAGGCTCTGCACGAACAGCGTCACCATCAGCCGCCCCGCCCCATCGATGACCTTGTTGTAGGAGCGTACCTGGCCGGTCACCAGCAGCTGGCTGTTTTCCTCCGGCAGCAGGCCCATCAGCTTGCCCGGAATGGTGACCGGCAGGCGATCCACCGTGCCGGATAGGCGCTTGACCAGCAGCGTACCCGTGTAGAAGGGTTCGTTCATGACCTCATGGCTCAATTCCAGCTCGCCGTCCAAGCGTCCCACGGCGATGATTCTGTTGTTTGGATTTTCCATCGTATCCCTCCGGTTGTTGTGTGTTTTTTCATAGTATATGCCGGGGATGGAGGTTTCATGACCCGGCGGGTCAAAAAGCCCCTGCAAAGCGCCCGTACCCCTAAAAGAACATTTGTTCGATTTGTATGTATTATAGCATTACCCGCGGCAAAAAGCAATCGAACGCAATTTGAAAATATTATGCTCCGGCATACAGCGCCGACGTCACACCTTCATCACCACTGCCTGGCCCGCTTCGACCTCGCCCACATCGTCGGCAGGAATACCGTAGCGCTTGCCCAGGTCCCAGGCGGTCTCTCCGGGCAGGGGCCAGTTGATCACGATGCCGGGACGGCGCTGCACAGGGGCGCCCTCGGCAATCTCCGTCACGATCTCCACGTCGGTGCGTTGGCGGGTCTCGCAGGTGACGGACAGCTGCAGCTTCATCTCCAGCCGGTCGCTCATCAGCGCGTTGGCTTCGGCGGAAAGCACCTGTATGTCGATCAGGGATTCATCGTTCAGCGCCTGTGGCACGGTCAGGTTGAAGGGCAGCTCCGCCTCGGCGGCGGCGGGGATATCGGAGCCCCCCGGAATGTACAGCACCCGGGTCTCCGCAACGCCTTCTATCCTCCCCTGGCCGTTCTCGTTACGCCACTCGCCGATGGCCGGATGCACCTGGGTGGCAATGACCGTGCCGACACCGGGGGCGTTTTCCCCGATCAGCACCGTGCCCCGCACCAGCTCGCACACCTTCACCCGGTCCACCGCGCTGCACAGGCGCACATCCTCGTCTTTGGTCTCCACGCGGTTACCCTGAGTGGCATAGATATCCGCCAGCGCCTTCACGTTGTCCGTGGCATTGGCCAGCACCCGCACCCGCGCCTCGATTTCGCAGGTCAGCTGCATATCGCCGTCGCCCTCCCCGGCGTCCACCCGGCTTCGCACGCTGCGCACATCGACTTCGGCGGACACGTCCCCCGTCAACCACTCCGGCAGTTCCACCAGCTGATCCAGCGACAACGGATAGCGCACCACTACGCCGGGTCGATTGGCCACGCCGCTGGCCACCAGCGTTTCCACCAGCGCCCGCCCCTTCACCCGAACGCCGCCCAGGTCCGGCGAGACCTCGTCCACCTCCACGGCCACCCAGTCCATCAGCGCCGTGCGGCCGTCCAGCGCCGCGGGCAGCGCCACAGTGTCCCTGAGCAACGCGAGCTCGCTGGCTTCCGCGGCCAGCTTGACCGATCTGATCGGTGTGAAAACCGTCTGGATGCCCTCGACGCCGTCCACCGCGCTGATGACCTCCACCGGCGAAAGGCTGAGTACCTGCACCGTCAGGTCGCAGGCCGCCTGGAATACCATGTGCCCGTTTTCATAGCGGGCGTCCACGTGACTCACCTCGCCCCGGGCCCGGCAGAGCATGCCCGGTTGCACTCCGGGGATATCCAGCACGTGGCTCAGCGTGGTCTGGGCTGTCAGCGCCCGCAGGGCGCTTTCCTCGCCCTGCCGGTAGACCGCCTGGCAGGCGACGCTGCCCTCCAGCACCACCCGGTCGGCCTGTACATCCACCTCGCCGATGAACAGGCCGGCATCCGCCAGCAGCGGCTCGATGGCATCCCGACCTGCCCCGGGCACCAGCGCCTCGGCCCGCACCAGGACCTGGGCGATCCTCGCTCCAACCAGTCTCTCCGCCTCAAAGGTCTGCACCTGCGTTTGCAGCGCCATAAAAAACCCCTCCTGTCCGCAATCAATCATCCGATGATATGCGGCGGAGGGGTTCGTCATGCCGTCGGGCCTATTCACTTTCCGTTTGTTATTTCAGGGCGTTTTTCACGTAATCCAGCATATCGGCCTTGTCCACGCAGTCCTTGAAGCGCGGAGCCTTGTCCCGCAGCGCGGCCAGCGGCGCGGGCACCGGCACCTTCGTCAGCTCATACAGCCTGTCCATCGCGCCGAAGCCGCTTTCGGGTTTCTCGTCGCAGATGGCGGAGAGCACGTCCCGGCTGAACTTGTAGGGCGAGGCCGTGGACAGCACCACGTTCACCCAGCCGTTGTCCTCCTTCGCCTTGAAATCCTCCATCACGGCCCAGGCCACTGCGGTGTGGGTGTCCATCAGGTAGCCATGGCTGCGCCAGACCTTGCCGATGGCTTCCAGGGCCCGCCTGTCGTCGGCGCAGCCGGCCCAAAAGTGCTCGCGCATCTCGTCCATCAACGCCTGGGGCGCGGTGTAAACGCCCTCTTCCTTTAGCTGGGCCATCAGCTTCGACACCAGGTCGAAATCGCAGCCGCTGGCCAGGAACAGGTAGCGCTCCAGGTTGCTGGACACCAGGATGTCCATGGAGGGGGACGCGGTCTTGTAGAATTCCCTGCGGCGGTCGTACACGCCGGTGTTGATGAAGTCCGTGAGCACGTTGTTGGCGTTGGACGCGCACACCAACCTGGCCACCGGCAGGCCCATGCGCCTTGCGTATTCCCCGGCCAGTATGTCGCCGAAGTTGCCCGTGGGCACAATGAAGTTCACCGGTTCGCCGAGTCGGATCTCACCCCGAAGCACCAGATCGCAATAGGATTTGAAATAGTAGGCGACCTGGGGTGCGAGGCGGCCGATGTTGATGGAGTTGGCGCTGGATAGCCGCGCGCCAGCGGTCGCCGCCCAGTGATTGCGCTCGTCATCGGCGAAAATGTTCTTCACACCGGTCTGGGCGTCGTCAAAGTTGCCCCTGACCGCACATACGCCCACGTTGCTACCCGCCTGGGTGACCATTTGGGCCTTCTGCACGTCGCTGACGCCGCCGTCTGGATAGAACACCAGGATTCGCGTGCCTTCAACATCGTGGAAGCCCTCCAGCGCGGCCTTGCCGGTGTCGCCGCTGGTAGCGGTGAGGATGACGATCTCCTCATCCACGCCCAGCTTCTTCTTCGCGGCGGTGATCAGCCGGGGCAGCACGGAGAGCGCCACATCCTTGAAGGCGGATGTGGGGCCGCGGTACAGCTCCAGCACGAAATCGGAGCCCACCTTCTCCACCGGGGTCAAATCCCCGGTTTCGAACTTGTCGGCATAAGCGGCTTCGATCAACGCGCGCATTTCGTCGCGTGTAAAGTCGTCCAGCAGCCTGCCGATGACCTCGGCGGATATCTCTGTGGCGCTCATGTTCAGCAGGCTGCCCACGTCTACCTTCAACTCGGAAAAGCTGATGGGCGTGTACAAGCCGCCGTCGGGGGCGATGCCCTTCAATACGGCCTGGGTGGAGGAGGCGGTATGCCGGTTGGAGCGCGTGCTGTACAGAATCATGGCGGTTTGCCCTCTCTTTGCGTTGAATTCTTTTTTATCATAACTTCTTTTGGTCGAAATTGCAATAGCCGTTTTTGTCCCATAGCCCATATCAACGTTAAGAGGCTGAAAACAGGCGCTTCATGCTTTGACAAATCCCGTCCGTTGTGCTATATTGTTTCCATCATAAAAACACGTGTATTTGCACGAAAGACACAAAGGGGTTGTTGGCTTTGAAAATCGGTCTGTTAGGCCTTGGAACGATCGGCTCCGGCATCTACGAGCACCTGCTGAAGCGGGATGACATCCATGTCGTGCGCATCCTTGAATTGCTGCGCCATCCGGGGCTGGAACACCTGGAGACCTCCGATTACAGCGAGATCCTGAACGACCCGGAGATTGACACGGTCATTGAGCTGATCGGTGGCATGGAGCCCGCCCACACCTTCACCGTGCAGGCGCTCAAGGCGGGCAAGAACGTGGTGTCCGCCAACAAGCTGATGCTCTCCCACCACATGGAGGAGATACTGACCCTCGCCCGGGACATGGGCGTCCACTACCGCTATGACGCCAGCGTCGGCGGCAGCATCCCCTTCCTGTACAACCTGATGCGCTACCGCTGTGCCGATAAGCTCACGGCTATCTCCGGCATCGTCAACGGCACCACGAACCTGATCCTGGACATCATGCAGCGAGAAGGGCGGGGCTTTGAGGACGTACTGGCCGAGGCCCAGCGCGAAGGCTACGCCGAGGCCAATCCTGCCGCTGACATAGACGGCATCGACGCTCAGTGCAAGATCAGCATCGCCAGTGCCGTGGCCTACCAACGCTATGTGCGCCCCGAAGCTGTGAATACCGAGGGCATCCGTCACATCACCGGTGCGGACATCATAAACTTCAAACGGCTGGACAAGGTTTGCCGCCTGATCGCGAGCTCCACGCTTAACGCCGACGGCACCGTTTGCGCCTATGTCGAACCGATTCTGGTCGCTTCCGACGCCACCGAGGCCGCCGTTCACCTGAACAACAATACCATCTCCGTGACCGGCGAATACTTTGGCCTGCATACCTTCCAGGGGCAGGGCGCGGGCAAGGACCCCACCGCCTTTGCCGTGGAATTGGGCCTGCGGGACATACTGGACGGCGTTTCGCCCAGGCTAAACCCCATACCCGAAGGCTACGCCGAGGTCAACAACGACAAGGCCGTCCATCCCTACTACGTGCACACCTCCGCGAAGCTGGAGATTCCCTCAAGGGCCCTGGGTGACGGCACGTACATCACCGAGCCCGTCAGCGTGCGGGCCATGCACGATCTGGCGAGACGGCTGCGCGAATCAGACTCCGGTCTGTTCTTCGCCGGCATACAGGAATAATCCCGTTCAAGCCGAAAATCATCATACAGAAAGCAGGTATATAGCTATGAAAAAGGTCAATGTCGCCATACTGGGCGCTACGGGCGCCGTGGGCCGCGAAATGCTGAAAGTCCTTTGGGAGCGCAAATTTCCCATCAACACCCTCAAGGCCCTGGCCAGCGCCCGCAGCGCGGGAAAGAAGCTTCCCTTCGGGGAGGGCGAGGTCGTGGTAGAGGAAGCCAGCGAGCAGGCCTTCGAGGGCATGGACATCGTGCTGGGCGCGGCCCAGAACCCCCTGGCCAAGCAGTTCGCCCCGGCCATCGTCAAGGCCGGCGCGGTGTTCGTGGACAACTCCAGCGCCTTCCGCATGGACGACAGCGTGCCGCTGGTGGTGCCGGAAATCAACCCCGAGGACGTGCAGAAGCATCACGGCATCATCTCCAACCCCAACTGCTCCACCATCATCACGATGACCGCCATCGCCGCGCTGAATCGGATCTCCCCCATCGAGACCATGGTGGCCAGCACTTATCAGGCGGTATCCGGCGCGGGCGCGGGCGGACTTGCCGAGCTGGAGCAGCAGGCCAGGGATTACGCCGCAGGCAAGCCCCTGGAGGCGAAGGTATTCCCCTGGCAGATCGCCTTCAACGTGATTCCCCAGATCGGCGGTGACAGTGGCAACGGCTACACCTCCGAGGAGATGAAGATGCAGAACGAGGGCCGCAAGATCATGCACCTGCCCGGGCTGAAGGTCACCTGCACCTGCGTACGTGTGCCCGTGTTGCGCAGTCACTCCATCAGCGTCACCCTGCGCACCCATCGCAAGATCAGCGTCGATGAGGCCCGTGCCGCCATCGCCCAGGCTCCCGGCTGCAGGCTGGTGGACGACCTGGACAACAAGGTCTACCCCATGCCGCTGGACACCAGCGACCAGGACATCGTGTTCGTGGGCCGCATCCGCGACGACCTGACCGACGAAAAGGGCCTGAGCCTGTGGTGCTGCGGCGACCAGATCCGTAAGGGCGCGGCCACCAACGCCATCCAGATCGCCGAGCTGCTGGTGAAATAAGGATCTGTGCAGAAATAAAACCACAAATAAAACCGCGAATTAACCCCTGCCTCGTGGCAGGGGTTCACTTTTGGCCCTACAATGGCATTATTGATACTAATTTCAATCTAATACTAATCTCAATCTAAATGTATGCAAGCATGCGAGCGGATTTTTCGTCATACCAAGGCGAAGGCCCGCAGGCTTGCTGGCGGCAAGTCAAGGGA
>ONJE01000191.1 GCA_900318045.1 uncultured Eubacteriales bacterium | reverse complement strand
GGAATAGGGATTAGGGATTAGGAATAGCGGCTGACGCGGTTGTCAAAGCCTTCCCCAGCGACCGAAGGGAGCGGTTCAGGGGAAGGTGGATTTCCCGGATAATGCTTGCATTGTTCCGGGAAAGACGGAAGAGGTCGTTCTCTTTGAGGAAAGCGCGCAAACCGTCGATACCGCAGGGGGACCGACCTCTTCCGACCCGGCCTTACGGCCGGCCCACCTGACGCTCGCAGGCTCGCTAGGGCCTACGGCCCCCCTGAAGGGGAAGGCTTTTGATTGCGCCAGCCGCTATTTCTAATCCCTAATCCCTAATCCCTAATCCCTGCGCCTCTCCCCCACAAATCAAAATTCACCCCTCCCCAAACTGGCTCTCCCAAATCTCCCGATACACCCCGCAGGCCTGCATCAATTCCTCGTGCGTGCCCTTGCCGACCACCCTTCCGTCATCCAGCACCAGTATCATATCCGCGCCCATGACGGAGGCGCACCTTTGCGATATGATGAACGTGGTGGGCCGGTAGTCCAGCGCCGCGATGGCCTTCCTGAGCCGCGCGTCGGTGGCCATGTCCAAAGCGGAGGCGCTGTCGTCGAGTATCAGTATCCCGGGCCTTCTCACCAGCGCCCGGGCGATGGTCAGGCGCTGCTTCTGCCCGCCGGAGAGGTTGCCGCCGTTCTGGCTGATCTCCCCGTCCAAGCCGCCCTTGGCCGCCAGCACGTCGGCAGCCTGGGCGACCCCGGCGGCGGCGAGCAGCTCGTCATCGGTGGCGTCGTCCCGGCCCCACAGCAGGTTTTCCCGAATCGTCCCCTTGAACAGCGACGCCTTCTGCATCACAAAGCCCACGCGCCGCCGCAGCTCGGCCCGGGGCCACTGCCGCACGTCCACGCCCTCCACCAGCACGGCCCCCCCGGTCGCCTCGTAGAACCGGGGAATCAGCCCCGCGATGGAGCTCTTGCCCGCGCCGGTGCCGCCGATGATGCCCACGGTCTGCCCGGGCATGGCGGCAAAGTCCACATCGTAGAGCGCCGGGCTCCCCGCGCCGGGATAGGTCAGGCCCACGTGGCGGAATTCCACCGCCGGGGCGGCGGGGTCGAGCCGCGCCGCCATGGTCGCCGGGGCCGCGATGGACGGCTCCAGGGCCAGCGCGTCCTCGATGCGCTTCCAGCTGGCCCAGGCCTTGTTGATGGTGATGACGAGGCTGGCGAACTTCACCAGCTCCACCAGGATCTGGCTCATGTAGTTGTACAGCGCCACCACCGCGCCGGTGGTCAGCGCCCCGGCGTTGACCCGTATGGCCCCCTGCTTCACCAGCACGATCACCGCCGCGTTGATCAGCACGCAGGTCAGCGGATTGAGCAGCGCCGACACGTGCCCCGCCGAGCGCTGGCGCCTGGTCAGCTCCCGGTTCTTCGCCCGGAAGGCTTCGAACTCGGCGTCCTCCCGGCGGAAGGCGCGAATCACGCGCGCCCCTGCCAGGTTCTCCCGCGTCGCTGCCAGCACCGCCTCCAGCTGCTTCTGCACCCCGGCCATCATCGGTATGTTCGCCGCCATGATGCCCCACACCACGGCAAACAGCGCCGCGATCACCGCCGCGAAGATCAGCGCGATGCGCGAATCGATGGTGAAGGCCATCACCATGGCCCCCAGCACCACGAAGGGCGAGCGCAGCAGCAGCCGCAGGGCCATGTTCACGCCGGTCTGGGCCTGGTTCACGTCGCTGGTCATGCGGGTCATCATCGCCGATACCCCCACCCGGTCCACGTCCGGAAAGGACAGCGCCGTCAGCCGCCCGAACAGCGCCCGCCGCACGTCGGCTGCAAAGCCCGTGGCCGCCCGCGCCGCGAAGTACTGCGCCACCACCGCCGCAGCCAGCCCCACCAGCCCAAGCGCCACCAGCACAGCGCACATCCGCCATATGTGTCCCGGGCTGCTTCCCCCGATGCCCCGGTCGATGATCGACGCCACCACCAGCGGCACCAGCAGGTCAAACGCCGCCTCCAGCATCTTGAACAGCGGCGCGAGCACGCATTCCTTCTTGTACTTTTTCAGGTATTGAAGCATGTTTCCGCTCCTCGATGCAAGTCAAGGGACTTCAACGCCGGTATGGCGGAAAAGTCGCCGCATGATTGTATAGGTTTAGGTTGAGATTAGTATGAAATGGTCGATGATGCAAAGCAGAAAATATACGGCAATGTTCGCCGCCACGATGGTTGAACCCACCGGCGTGCCGCCGACGATGGCGACGAGCATGCCCGCCAGCGCGCATGTCACCGAAAGCGCCGCCGAGCAGAGGGTCACGCCCCTGAAGCTCCTGAACAGGCGCATGGCGGACAGGGCCGGGAAGATGATCAGCGCGGAGATCAACAGCGAGCCCACCAGGTTCATCGCCAGCACGATGATCACCGCCACCACCACCGCGATCAGCAGGTTGTAGGCCTCCACCCGCGTACCCACCGCCCGGGCGAAGGGCTCGTCGAAGGTCACGGCGAATATCCGGTTGTAGAACGCCACAAACAGCACCACCACGATCACCGACAGCACCGCGCACAGCCACACTTCGACCTTCGACAGCGTCAGTATCGACGTGGAGCCGAACAGCGTGGAGCAGACGTCGCCGGAGAGGTTTGTCGATGTGGAAAACAGGTTCAGCAGCAAATAGCCCACCGCCAGCGCGCCTACGGAGAGCATTGCCACGGCGGCGTCACCCTTGACCTTCCCGTTGCCGCCGGTGCGCAGCAGCAACACCGCGCAAAGCACGGTGACGGGCAGCACGAACAGCATGCTGCTGGAGATGCGCAGCACGCCCGCCACAGCCATTGCCCCGAAGGCCACGTGGGACAGGCCGTCCCCGATAAAGGAAAAGCGTTTCAGCACCAGCGTCACCCCCAGCAGCGACGCGCACAGCGCGATCATCGTGCCCACCGCCAGCGCGTAGCGCACGAAGGGAAACTGCATGTACATGCCGATGGTCTGTATCATGTGCTTTCGCCCCCTTCCGTCGCCAGGAAGCGCCGCCCGATGGCGCTTTGCCGGTATTCATCGGCGGCGCCGAAGAACAGCTGGCTTCCAATGTGCAGTATGTGGGTGGCATAGCGCATGGCGGCGGCGATGTCATGGGAGATCATGACGATGGTCACGTCTTCCCGGTTCAGCTTCCCGATCAGGTCATACAGCTCCTGGGTGACCCCGGGGTCCAGGCCGGCGACCGGCTCATCCAGCAGCAACAGCCGCTCCGCAGCGCAGAGCACCCGGGCCAGCAGCACCCGCTGCTGCTGGCCGCCGGACAACTCGCGGTAGCATCGCCCGCCCATCGCGCCCATGCCCATGCGCGCCAGGTTCGCCGCCGCCAGCGCCTTTTCCGAGCGGCTGTAAAACGCCCGACGCCCAAGGCGGGCCTGGCAGCCGGACAGCGCCACCTCCCAAACCGTGGCGGGGAAATCCCGCTGTATCGCGGTCTGCTGGGGCAGGTAGCCGATTTCACCCGGCTTTACGCCTTCCCCAAAGGTAATCTCACCGCCCAGGGGCCTTTGAAGGCCCAGCACCGTGCGCATCAGCGTGGATTTCCCGGAGCCGTTCTCCCCCACGATGCACAGGTAATCCCCGGCATTCACCTCGAAGCACAGGTGCTCAAGTATAGGGTCGGAATCATAGCCGAGGGACAGATCCCGGCAGGCGATCATCGACATATTCAAATCCCTCCTATTTCGTCAGTGCCTGCTTCAGCACCTCGAGGTTCTTCTCCATCGCGCCCAGGTAGGTCGCGCCGCTTTGCGCATCCGCGCCGGTGGTTCCCTGCATGGAATCCATGACCAGCACTTTCGCATCCTTCGCCCGGGTGTTCTGCACGATGGTCCCGGCAACGCCCTGAAGGACCTGATTCGCCGCGCCACTCTGGTCGCCCTCAATGGTCAGCACCGTGGTCAGCCCCAGCTCATCCACCTTGCCCGCAAGAAACGCGATGGTCTCAAAGCTGGCCTCGCTCTCGGCGGAGCAGCCGGAGAAGGCCGCGTAGTATTTCAGGCCGTAGTCCTCCGTCAGGTATCTGAAGGGAAAGCGGTCGCCGAAGAGCAGCGTATCGAAATCCGCGCCCGCACGGGCAGCCACGTATTCGGCATCCAGCGCTGCCAGCCTGTCTATGTATGCTTCAGCGTTCGCAGCGTAAGCGGCGGCGTTATCCGGATCGGCTTCGCCCAGCGCCTTCGCCAGCGCCGCCACCAGCTTTTCGGCGTTGCGCAGGGACAGCCACACGTGCTCGTCCACCTCATCCTCGTGGTCGTGCCCGTCTTCTTCGTGCTCGTGGTCTTCGTCCTCTTCGTGCTCGTGGTCGTGTTGCATGCCCTCGACGGCTTCCTCTGCCTTGACGTCCTCGCCCAGGGCATCCACAAGGTTTACAACCACCATATCGGGGTTCACGGATTCGGCCAGCGCGTCTTCCACCCACGCGTCGCTCTCGCCGCCTACATACATGAAGGCATCGCAGGTGGCAACCTTCATGATGTCCTGGGCGGTAGGCTGGTAGCTGTGCAGGTCCACGCCGTTATCCAGAAGCATGACGATTTCGACATTTTCCGTGTCACCCACGATTTCGCGTACCCAGTCGTAGATCGGGAAGATGGTGGTCACGACGCTGATCTTCTTTTCCTCTGCAAGGGAAGTGCCAGAAAACACAAACGTAAATAGCATGACAAGGGCTGCGATGCCCGCAATATACTTTTTCATGATTTCCTCCGATTATTCGATTGTAATTGCTAACTACATACGGAAAATGGGCATAGAAAGGCAAGGGCCGTCCCACGCAAAGCCAACCTGCGCCTTCCATGTGGCGCAGGGGCGCGTCAACCCTTGCAAATAAATATGATCAATCGTTTAACCGGATCTTCCTGCCGACCAGCGTGCAGAATGCGGTCACATTCGCCATCGTCCCCCGGTCACAGGCCGCGGGGCGCGCGAGCATGGCAAAGCAAGCCAGGAGCAGCGCAAGCAACACAAGTCCAAAGCCTTTGCAAAGCTGCTCAACCTGTGCCACGGACTGACAGACCGGGCAATGCTCGCCCAGGCACTGGTGACGACAGGCCGCCTCATGCACGATATAGGCGGAGGAAACGAGCATCGAAAGCACCATCACGGCGCAGATGACCGCAATGACGATGTGTTTGCGGTCACGCAGGCCGGAATGACCAGCGTTCCGTCAGCGGAAAGTTTTTCCGTGAACTGGGCAAAGACATCGATGACTTCATCAATGCTGCTGTAGCAGTCCACGTGATCGTAGTCGATATTCGTAATGGCCGCCACCGTGGAGGAAAACTCCAGGAAAGACCGGTGATATTCGCAGGCCTCGGAAACCAGAAGCTGGTCCTTGGAACCAAGATATACACTTCCGTGGAAAGCAGGAAGCTCCGCGCCCAGGTGCACAGTCGGATTGGCGCCGCTGGCAAGCAGGATCAGGGACACCATCGAGGTGGTAGTGGTTTTTCCGTGGGTACCGGAAATGTTGATGACGTTTTGGAAGTTTCTTGTGATGAGG